>PEXU01000002.1:0-15487 GCA_002774635.1 Candidatus Kerfeldbacteria bacterium CG08_land_8_20_14_0_20_40_16
AGATGTTCTTCAACTCTTCTTTGTTAAACCCCGCTACCGTATGAAGTAGAAAGGGGTTCTTTTTTGAGGGGTCAGATAAAGCCACGGCGATGTCGTCCACCCGCATGGCGCCCTGAATGGTGTCTATGACTACATTCACGGCCTCATCTAACTTAATAGTTTGGGATATTCTTTTGGCGAAAGTTTCCAATACTTTCTGGTAGTCATACAGGCCGGTGAAGAAGTATTTGTTAGCAGTCCTTTTTAAGAACTTGCTTAAGTAGTTGAAAGTTAAGAGAAATAACGGTGCGAAAATAATGGCTGAGAGATAGGCGCCCGGTGAATATAGTCCGCCAAATATATTTTGATCTACCCAAGCAATGCCGTAATAAGCCAGGAAGACGAAGATGGCCAGACCAGCAAAGATGAAGGATTTGCGGACGATGAGTCTAATATCAAAAAACGGTGTTTAACAATTGCGTATGCTGAAAGTAAACTAAAAAAGAGAGAGGAAACGCTATCAAGCCGGCCAAATTGTTGCAGTCCAAACGATGGTAATGCAAAACTAACTAATAATGTTGAAGCGCCAAAAAAACCTAATCCTAAAATTATGTACTTTGCTTGCAATCTATAAATTCCTATGGCTTGGATATAAAACTTAATGATTAAATATATTGGAATAATGATCGCAGTAAAAAGAAATATCGTATAAAAATAAAATAGCGAACCAAATGATACTTCAATTATTGAACCGGCCGCTATAGTATTGGTAAAAATTGAAAGGATTAAAAATAATACACTTAAAAGGAAATAAACTAAAAGATTTAATCGTCTTTTTCCGGATAGTTTATTACCTTGAATAAAATAGCTAACCCATAGTGTTGCAAGTGGTGGTAAGAAAGCGCCAACGCCGAATGTCAATTTGATTAATAACTCAAAGTTGCTAAAACCAGAAATAAGGTTAACTAAGGACCAAATACTTATCGTAAAAGAAAAAATCGCAAAGCTTAAGTTGAGCTTCTTTCTATAATCCTTTTTTAAAACAATAACTCCAATCCAGAAACTTACAAAAACTGAACACGCTATTAGAAGTTGAATTATCATTATTGAATTAACTTATATTTTTCTCCTAAGTCAGTTAGGTTATCAAGTAAGGTATCGAGTTGTTTTTTGGAATATTCCGAAGTTAATGTAAACCGCATCCTCGCTTCACCATGAGGCACCGCTGGCCACCTTATTGGCGGAGCAAAAATTCCTCGTTGCAATAATTCTCTTGATATATCTATTGCTGTTTTTTCATCACCAATTAAAACGGGTACAATCGGCGTCTGGCTTCCTAGTGTATTAAAGCCGCGTTGATCTAAATTATTTTTTAGGTAACGGGTATTTTCCCACAACTTTTTTCTCCGCCATTTATCTCTTTCAATAATTTCAATTCCTTTCATTATTCCTAAAGCCAGCGAGGGCAAAAATGCGCCAGAGAATATATATGTTTTTGCGGTTACTCTTAGATACTCAATTAACTCACTTGAAGCGATTACACCCCCCCCACAACACCTAAAGCTTTTGAAAAGGTAGTGACTACTATATCTACACCTCCAGATATACCATAATGTTCAATAGTGCCTCGGCCATTTTTACCTAATACACCAGTTGCATGCGCATCATCAATCATTAATAAGGCGTTATATTGTTTTGATAACGCGGCTAAATCTTTTAGTGGTGCAATATCACCATCCATACTGAAGATGCCATCACTGACAATTAGTTTCCTGCGTTTTTTATTTTTCTTTAGTTTTGACTCTAAGTCATTTAAATCACAGTGCTTATAAACAACTTTCTCCGTTTTAGCCAGTCGGCAGCCCTCAATAACCGTAGCATGATTGAATTCATCACTGAATATTATTGTCCTATCTGATTTAAATCTAAATCTGAAAAAATTAAACAATGATACCAACGGCAAATTAACTATCGCGGGGATTACACCCATATTAGCCATAGTGCTAGTGGTAAAAATCATGGCATCTTCTTTGCCAATAAACGTCGCAATTCTTTTTTCTAATTCCTTGTGAATACTAAGAGTACCCGAGATGAGAACTGAACCAGAGGGGTGGATACCAAATTTTTTAATCCCTTCAATTATTGCCTGTTTCACCTCCTCGTTATTTGCCAATCCTAAATAATTACCGGAGTTAAATGATAAAACTTTCTTGTTATTCACCTCAAATACAGGCGAGCTTGAAATACCACCCGTAGCGATATTAATGTCTGGATACAAATCTCTTTCATGTAGTATTTTAAGTGTCTCAATTATTTTTTGCATATTAATTTTTCCCCATTGCCTCCAAATAAAGTAATTAATAATCTTAACTTACTCCATTATACCTCTAAATTCAAAAAAAAATCCACTTGAAAAAGCTCGTTTTGACCTTCAACCTAAAACCTAATACCCTAACAACCTAACCCCTAACAACCTTAACTGATGGCTGGCAATATCCAGAAACTCGGACTGGGTTTTGAGCATTTTCTTGAGTTTGGCGGTGGCAGACTCCACCATCTCCTCCATGTGGTTGTATAATCGGGCGTTTTCAATGGCGATGACGAATAAAATTACCTTCCCCTTTTAATCATTTTGGCAATTTGATAAACGGAATACCAGCCAAGATTAAATACTAAATCAAAGGCTCCTGCGCTTTCCAGCTGGTAACCACCAAAACTTCTTTTGAATCGGGAGATTCCTGCCCATTTGTGATTAAGTGCGTTTTCGGGCGCTACCCCGCCAAAATCATAATATCTTTTTCCTTCCTTTTTGGCATCGGAAATTGCCTGCCAGTGCAAAAGATAGGGGGCCATTACATTGCGGTATTCCTGGGATGAGCCGCCGTGGAGATAAGTTGCCGTATCACCAAAGGAAAGGATTAAATTTACGGCGATAATTTTATGATCGTATTTTGCCTGATATAATTTTACCATTTGAAATTGAGCAAGGGATTCAATCACTTGGTAATAATATTTTTTAGGATGAGCCCTAATTTTATTGCGCTGGGCAGTTCCTTGGACAAGCGTAAAGAACTGATTAATATTTTCTGGACTATTATTAATTTCTATCTTCACTCCTTTTTTTTGAGCCAGCCGAATATTGTAGCGAGTTTTCTGTTTCATTCTCGCCAAAATCTCTTCTTCTGTTCCTCTAAGTTCAAGGAGCCAATTATTTTCAGGTTGAATTGATTTTGCCGCTTTCAATTTTAAATCGATTTTTATATCGTTAAACTCCTTTTCGCTGACCGGCGGTTCGAACTTAAAGAAAATCACCTTTTCTTTTTTCGCAATCTCTTTTACTTGCTCGAACAATGATTTTAAAATCTCTCCTTTAGTTTCCCGTTTTCTACTTCCCGCTTCTATAACAGGGCCCTTAGGGCAATAAAGATAACTTTTTCCAAGCGGGAGCGGATATTTAATCATCAACGCCACCGCCTTTAATTTTTCCTGATCAAATATTCCCAAATGCCATATTTTGTATCCGTAGTGCTTCTGAAACTCTCCCCACTCATGGGATTGCAAAAAAGACCCACTTTTTGTATCTTGGGCTTTAACAAATTCGTCAATTTTATTTTTTTCCTCTAGGATCTCTACTTCCATCTTTTAATTAAATCCGAAATTCTAATATCGACCGTTCGGCTTCGCTCAGGTCGCCCTGAGTAAAATCGAAGGGCGAAATTCGAAACAATATTTAATATCTAATGTTCTAAATTCAAAACGATTTTTTAAAAAGCAAGTTTAAAACATCAGAATTTGGAATTTTGAATTTGTTTCGGATTTAGGATTTCGTGCTTCGTGCTTAAATAATTTATTTCTTCCCCGATAACTTAAGAGCAGCTTTGACTTTTTGTTCAATGGTGGTGGCTTCTTCGGGAATCAGCTTTAGCGCCTCGCGTGCTTCACTAAGTGAGTACCCTAAACTAACCAGCGCGTCGATAGTCTCGACATCATCCTTAATCCCTCCCTTTAGAAATTCTTTAGACTCTTTATCGGAAACATCAATTTTGTTTTTTAACTCTAGAATAATCCTTTCGGCGGTTTTCTTTCCGATTCCCGAAACCTTGGTTAGTAGCGAGGAATCACCGTGGATTACCGCCCGCTTAACCTCATCCACTTTGGCCTGCGTTAGAATCCCTAAAGCGGATTTGGGCCCGATTCCGGAAATGTGAATTAATTGCTCGAAGAATTCCAATTCGTCAATCTGCTCAAAACCGTAAAGCTCCGTTTTATCTTCTCCCACATGCTGAAAAGTGTACAATTCAACCGCTTCGTCCTCTTTGATTTTCTCTTGGAATTGGGGTACAACAAACACTCGGTATCCAACATCATGGACATCAATTACAATGTAGCTTTTATTCTTATATTTTACTTTGCCTTTAAGATAGGTAATCATGTGTTTAGCTGGTAATACGTGGTAGGCGAGACGCCGGCTTGTTCCGAGCAAAGTCGAGGAGCGTTTCGCCTGCTTTCTAATTAGATTATGGCAGAGGGGGTTAAGATAGGCAATGAAACCTTAGAGGTACCGTTTTATCTCCCAGGGAGTAACTTCCAGTTTTGCTTTTTCAATATCATTTCTGGCAGCATCAATAACCGCCTTACTAGCATGGTTCCCTAGGAGATCTTTCAAAACTTCGTTTCGTCCCAATTCTGTTATAGCTTCCTCTAAATTGGAAGGAAGAGTTCCTATATTCCTTTTTAATCTTTCTTCTTCAGTCAATAAATAAACATTTTCTTCTATTGGTTTCGGCGGTTCTATTTTATTTCTTATTCCATCAAGGCCACATGCCAACATTCCCGCAAAAGCCAGGTAAGGATTAGCGGAAGGATCGGGGCACCTCAGTTCTATTCTGGTTGATTCCTTTTTGCCCTCACTGATCTTGGGAATTCTAATTAAGGCCGAACGATTAATTCTCCCCCAACAGATATTGACCGGCGCTTCATATCCGGGAACAAGTCTCTTATAGGAATTTACTGTCGGGGCTACTAAAGCAGCGAGGGCTCTAGCGTGATGGAGCTGACCCGCTAAGAAATGATAAGCGGTTTTTGACAATTGATATTGATCTTTTTCTTCGTAAAAATAGTTCCTACTATCCTTAAATAAACTTTGATGGACGTGCATCCCGGAACCGTTAATGCCCTGCAGCGGCTTAGGCATAAAGGTAACTTTCAGGCTTTCGTTATTGGTATAAGCTTTAAGGGCTGATTTTACCGTTAAAACATTGTCCGCGCTTTGAAGCGCTTTGTCATAATGAATGTCGATTTCGTGCTGGCCTTCTGCCACTTCGTGATGATAACTCTCTCCCCTGACATTGAACGCTTTTAAAGAATCCATCACCTTTCGGCAAATTCTGGTAGCGCGACTTACTGGAGTGTAGTCAAAATAGCCCTTACGGTCATGCGGAGTCAACTGGGGTAGATTCTCCCTTTCGAACAGAAAGAATTCCAATTCAGCCGCTGTATAATAATCAAAACCCATTTCTTTGGCTTCCTCTAATACTTTTCTCAGAATATACCTAGGATCGCCTGTAAATTGCTGCCCATCCGGAGTACAGATATTGCAAATAATCCGGGCTGATTTTAATTCAGCATTGGTCCAAGGGAGAATGGCGAATGTCTCTAAATCCGGCTTTAAAAGCATATCGCTTTCATATATTCGGGCATGTCCTTCAACAGAAGAGCCGTCGTACCACTCCCCGTCTGTAACCACGTCTTTGAGTCGGCTCACTTCCGTTTCTACTACTTTGACATTACCTGTTAAATCAGAAAACTGGAGTAAAATCGCCTTTACCCCTTCTTTCTTGATGATATCTTCTATTTGCTCTAATTTCATAAATTCTGAATCACATTCTGATTATGGCAAAGAGAGATGAGTTAAGCAAGGCCAACTTAAATAAAAAAGCCCGGTCTAAAACCAGGCCTAGGAAGAATGGCGTACAATCATTTAGATTGATGCACCTTTTCCCAAATGATCCGTCGGATTTCGCTTAGAGAATATATTTTTTCCAATTCAACCCTCCAATCACTCACTATGGGCGTTATCAATCCGGCTGCTCCGGTTTCGTCTCCGCAAACAATGTAGTACTTGCCCAAACTCGTTTGGTGAGCAAGAAAGCTCTCTATGCCTTCCTCTCTGATGTCCGCGTCTGCCCCAATTAAATAGAGTGCTGGTCCAGCTGGCATGGCTCCATAAATTGTAGCCACTAAAGGAAATGAAACGGGTTGTATTAAATCAGCTAGAAAGTACAATGCCACTTCCACCGTTTTTCCTCTTTGATCACTGATTCCAAAAAGGAAATGGTCCGGTTGGGCATAGGGTCGAAAAAGATTTTCGACCAGCTCTTGGGCAAAGGAAGTGGGAAAATTCATAGTAACAATAGGAAGACCGCTCCCCCCGTTGTTCATCCCAAAGTCGCTTCCTATCCCAATGCTGATTGACATGGCGTTGATTAGGACGATATCCAAGGTACGATCCTCCTTTGTTTTATTTTACTTCAACTTCTTGTTCAGCAACGATGTAACTTAATGCAATATTTCCTTTTTGTCAAATCTAAATAATCTAAGCCGGCTGACCGTTTTAACGATTAGCCTATGCCGTATTTATTAACTGTCAATATCAGAAATCTCCTCGCTCTAAAAAGTTTGATTATGATATAATTAGTCCACGATGAAATTTCAACTGCAGTCAAAATTCAAGCCCACCGGGGATCAGCCGGCGGCAATTGACCAATTAGTAAAAGGGCTAATTAAAAATTATCGCGACCAGACGCTTTTGGGCGTAACCGGTTCAGGAAAAACTTTTACCATGGCTAATATTATTGCCCAGGTTCAAAAGCCAACCTTAATCATTTCACACAACAAAACTCTGGCCGCCCAGCTCGCCTCGGAGTTTCGGGATTTTTTCCCTAAAAACGAAGTGCATTATTTTGTTTCGTACTATGACTATTACCAGCCTGAGGCCTACTTGCCCACTACCGATACCTATATTGAAAAAGAAACTGAAATTAATGAAGAGATCGATCGCTTGCGGCACGCCTCGACCCAATCTTTAATTTCTCGTAAGGATGTGATTATTGTGGCATCTGTTTCTTGCATTTATGGTCTAGGGGCACCGGAAGAATATCAGAAAGAGGGAGTTTTTATTTCGGTCGGAACAAAAGTCAATCGCAAGCGGCTTTTAGAAAATTTGGTTAAGATTCAGTACCAAAGAAACAATCATTATTTGGATCGGGGAACTTTTAGAATTAAAGGAGGGGTAATTGAAATATTTCCTATCTACTCGGAACAAAACGCCTATCAAATTCAAATGTGGGGCGATGAGATTGATCAGATTAAAGAAATTGATTCGTTAACCGGAGAAGTAGTCCAAAACCTAAAAGAAGTAATGATTTTCCCCGCTACCCACTATTTGGTTCCTTTTGACAAACAAGAGTTGGCATTCAAAAACATCCGGGCGGACCTAAAAGAACAGGTGGCGCTTTTTGGAAAACAGAATAAGCTGATTGAGGCCCAAAGAATAGAGCAGCGCACCCGCTACGACTTAGAAATGATTAAGGAAACTGGCTACTGCAACGGAATCGAAAACTATTCTCGCTATTTTGACGGCCGGAAGCTCGGCCAGCCCCCTTATACGCTTTTGGATTATTTTCCTAAGGATTTTATGATGTTCATTGATGAATCGCATATGACCATTCCCCAGATCAGAGGAATGTATAAAGGCGACCGCGCTCGCAAAAATACTCTGGTGGAATACGGATTCCGGCTTCCGGCCGCCCGGGACAACCGTCCGCTCACTTTTTCTGAATTCGATCAGAAAATCAACCAAGTAGTTTATGCTTCCGCCACCCCGATGGAATACGAGAAGAGAAAAAGTAAGCAAATAGCGGAACAGTTAATCCGGCCCACCGGGCTTCTGGATCCCACGATTGAATTAAAACCGGCCCAGCATCAGATTGATGATTTACTAGATAACATCCGACAAAGAGTGAAACGGCACCAAAGAGTATTAGTCACCGTTCTCACGAAAAGAATGGCAGAAGAGCTTTCGGAATATTTGAAAGAAGTGGGAATTGCGGTCCACTACCTTCATTCCGAAATAGACACTTTTGAGCGTTTGGAAATTTTAAGGGATTTGCGCCTGGGCACTTACGACGTGGTGGTCGGAATCAATCTCTTGCGGGAAGGATTAGATTTGCCAGAAGTTTCGCTCATCGCTATTTTGGATGCGGACAAAGAAGGCTATTTAAGAAGCGAAACGGCCCTGATTCAAACTATGGGGCGCGCGGCCCGGCACCAGGAAGGCCATATAATAATGTATGCCGATAAAATTACCGATTCCATGAAAAGAGCAATGGCCGAAACTAAAAGAAGAAGAAAGTATCAGGAAGAATACAATAAAAAACACCAGATCACCCCCCAATCGATTAAGAAAGCCATTAAAGAAGAAAGATTGGCCGGCGCCAAATTAGCGGAAAAAGAAGTGTCAAAATTAGATCTTAAAGCAGTGCCACAAGACGAAATAGCACATCTAATCAAGGATTTGAAAAATCAGATGGAATTGGCCGCCAAAAATTTGGAATTCGAAAAAGCGACCATTTTGCGTGATCAAATAAGCGCCCTAAAAAAAGAACAGTCTAAATCTAACAGGAAGAAATGAAAAAAGTTCTCGCTTTTGGAACATTCGATATTCTACACCCAGGGCACAAAAGTTACTTAAAGCAAGCTAAAGCCCTAGGAGATTTTTTAGTAGTAGCCATTGCCCGCGATAAAAACATACAAAAGACTAAAGGTGCCTTGCCTCAAAACTCTGAAAGACAAAGACTAAAAAGAATTAAAGAATTAAAAATAGTAGATCGCGCCTTATTAGGATTTTTAGACGATCCTTATCAAATAATTGAGCGAGTAAAACCGGATGCAATTGCATTAGGATACGATCAGGCAACCTACACCGAAAATTTAGAGCAGAAATTAAAAAATAGAAATCTTAACTGTCAAATTGTCCGGCTTAAACCGCATCATCCCGAAAAATATAAAAGCTCAATCTTAAAAAAGGATAAAAAAACCGGCGAGTAAGATTACCCACCGGGTTTGTTTTAGTAAAAAGATCAATCAGTTAGTAGTGAATGGGATAGTTCCCGTCCCAGCAAGCATAACAATAGTTGTCGGCGTTTACCCCGATTACCTGTTTAAGACCTTCCGAGGAGAGATATTTTAGGCTAGTAGCTTTCAGCATTTTCCGAATTTCCTCAACGGACATAGTGGCAGCAGGAAGCGGTCCTTTGGAGGACATATCAATGCCGTAGCGACACGGTGTGGTGATTGGCGGACAACTGACCCGAATGTGCACTTCTTTTGCTCCAGCAATTGTCAGCCGGTGCACTAATCGCGTCATGGTCGTAGCATAGACAATTGAATCATCTATAACGACAATCCGCTGGGCCTGTTTAAAAAGTCCCCAAAGCGCCCGATACTTAAGGCTGGCTAATCTCATCCGGTTTCCTCCCCCAGGAGAAATAAAGGTTCTGCTTACGTAAGCACTGCGAATCAAACCAATTTGAAAGCGAGTCTTAGTTTGGTCGCAGTACCCTAAGGTAGCAAAATCTCCAGACTGCGGAACAGAAATAACACAATCAGCATCCGTTACTGGGTTTTCAATGCCTAGTTGTTTGCCCAACCGGAAGCGGAAACTGGCGATTTCTTCAACTTCTCTGTCTAAAATTTCAATAAAGTATCGGTCTCCCTCCTCTTGTCTAACCAATACTTTGTAGTAGAGACGCCTCTTGGAACTGGAACCAAAGACGCAACTATCCGGACGAGTAAAGTAAACTTTTTCAAAGGCACACTGGACCAAACAGGGACTTGGCTCTACGCCGTTTAGGTATTCTACTTCGCCGTTTAGGTCAATTCGGATAATTTCACCAGGCAGAACCTGGTTAATTTCTACCGTACCGTCTTTGTATCCATGTTCGGCGCGATGTTCTAAAATAGCAAGCAAGGCGCAATCTTCTGAAGCGAAGATAAAGTAGCCGCCAATCCGCATATAATAGAGAGGGCGATTGCCAAAGCGGTCCCGAAAGAGATAAACCTGCTTTTCGGTTGCTAACCAAGAAGAGAAGGTTGCCGGAATGTTCCTCATAAGATCCTGAATCCCTACCGGAATATTACTGAGGTCATCTTTTGCCATCAGTATAATATGCTGCAGGAGAATCTCGCTGTCGTTGCGACTAATAAAGGAACAGCCTTCTTTCTCTAAACGCTCCCTTTCTTGATTATAGTCATAGACGTCTCCATTGCTTCCTAAAGCGACTGTTCCTTGCCGCAAACGCCGATAGTGAGGCTGGGCATTGATTTTAGTACTGCCTCCTTGAGTAGAAAAGCGGGTTTGGAATATAATCATTCGGGGCTGGTCTTCTATTATTTTGCCAGTCAGCGCCCGATCATCTGGCAATGAAATGATTAGTCCTGGACGCTTATCCACTCGAAGAAACTCCCCCTTGGAATAAGCAATTCCATACCACTCATGGCCGCGATGCTGCAATAAATTAGCACCCGCCATGGTGTAGTCAAAGATTTCGTTGGGATCTTTTGCCTCCTGTGCAATCACTCCAAAAATGGAACACATGGGCTTTTCCTTCCTTTCTTTATGGAAATGAACTTTTTTTGTTTTGTTTTTGAGTCTATTACTTTACCACCATTTGTTTAGCAGGTCAAAACAAAAAGGTCTTGCTAAAGTAAAAATCATGTGCTAACATAGCGTTACTTTAATCATTCAATAAACAGAAATTCATGCCAACTCAAAAAGCGGCCTTCAAGTCACTAAGGCAATCTAAAAAACGCCGATCTAGAAATCTTAAAGTGATTAATAATTTAAAATCACTGAAGAAAAAAACACGCAAGGCGATTGAGGCGGGCCAAAAAGACAATGCTAAAGAGTTTCTGGCTAAAACAATCAAAGCTTTAGATAAAGCTGCTCAGCACAGAAAAATGAAAAAGAATACTGTGGCCCGTTTAAAATCCCGCCTAATAAAAAAGTATAATACTCTAAAATAGATCCCCGAAACAAAAAAAGAGTCTTAAAATAGGACTCTTTTGATTTACCAAATTCAATCGCAAACCTTCATTACCAGCAAGTCAAATAAAAGTGCGGGGGCGGTATCGCTATTCTTTAGTTTAAAATCAATCTCCAAAAGACCGGAATAAATTTCCTTCAATTCTTCTTCGGAAAAACGGTTTGCCTGAGGAACTGTTTTTTGCACTACGAAAGGATGAAGTTTTAGTTCTTTAGTAATTTCTGCCGAGGTTCTCCCTTGTCTAATCATTTCCTTAATTTGAATCAGATTTCTAAACTGCCAAATGAATTTAGATAAAAGCAATAATGGTTCTGCCCCACTGGCTAGCTGATCGTGGATTAATTTTAGGGCCTGTTTTTTCTGACGTTGCCCTAGGGCATCCGTGAGATGAAAAATGTTTTCATCAAATTTAGACTGTACAAAAGCAACCACATCTTGTCTGGCAATCTGGCGGCCTGAACAATAATTAACCAGTTTCTCAATCTCATTGTTCATTTGCCATAAATCTTGCCCTACTTTGGATACTAATTCTTCTAGCGCCCCACTTTCTATCTTCCCCCTTCTTTCTTTTATCTCCTTGAGCGTCCACTTTTTTAATTCATCTATTGAGAGTAGTTCGAACCTTTCCGCTCTTTCTTTAGCCAGCGTTTTGAGTAGCGCCCCCTTCAGACTTGCTTCGCCTTTTTTGGGCTTTTCTTCATTCAGACTCCCCTCCCAAAAAATCAGAATGTTGTCTTTAGGAAATTTTTTGCTTTCGATAAGCTCTAATACTCCCTGCAGTAATTCTTTATCACTGCTTTGGGAAACAACATTTTTAATTATGATTAACCGTTTCTTTTCTAACAATCCGGCGGAAAAACATTTGTTCCGGAAATCCGAAAGAGTTAAGTCTTCCCCATCCAGAGTAACGACATTAAGCCCGGAGTGGCTGTATTTTTTGATAAAAGCCTCCTTAAGCTGAGTTACTCTTTGTTGCGTGCGGTAGGTATCTTCGCCGTGAATAAAGATAATCATTGTTTTAAATTTCTAATTACTAATGACGAATGACTAATTGGTTATTGGTTTAATTAGAAATTAGTCATTAAATTTTACTGGTTTCAATTCTCCCCAATTTTTACCCGTTTTTGCTTCAGCTTCAATTGGAACCTTAAGCTTGTAAACAGTTTCCATAATTTCTTTAATTTTCCGAGCCAATAGTTTTATTTTATCGCTTTGCACTTCAAACACTAATTCATCATGCACCTGTAAAATCATTTTAGCGACCCTACCTTCTTCGTTCCCTTTTAATTGCGCTAGTTCTTTTTGGACGGAGATCATAGCAAGTTTTATTAAATCTGCGGCGGTACCTTGAATGGGCATGTTAATGGCCATTCTTTCCGCGGCGTTCCTAATCTGCGCCACTCCCGAATTAATTTCCGGCAAATAGCGCCTTCGACCAAAGAGAGTTTCGACATAACCCATTGATTGGGCTAACGCCTTGGTTTGATCAATATACTCCTTTACTCCCTTAAAGGCGGAAAAATATTTGTCGATAAACTCTTTGGCTTTTCCTCTTTCTATTTGAGTGCGCCAGGCCAAACCGTATACGCCCATTCCGTAAAGGACTCCGAAATTAACTTCCTTGGCCGCATAACGCATTTCTTTGGTTACTTTATCTAGGGGAACTTCATTGATTTCCGCGGCTGTGCTTTTATGAATGTCTTCGCCGGCCTCAAAAATGCTGATCATTTTCTGATCGCTGGCTAAAGAAGCCACGATTCTCAATTCAATCTGGGAATAGTCAATAGATAACAACTCGTAGCTTTTTTCAGCCACAAAAGCCTTGCGAATTTCCCGACCGACCGCCGTTCGAATCGGTATGTTTTGCAGATTAGGATCGGAGGAAGAAAGCCGACCCGTCGCAGTAATGGTCTGGTTAAAACTGGTATGGACTCGGCCAGTTTGGGGACTAATTAATTTAGGAAGTGCATCTAAATAGGTTGATTTAAGTTTAGTATATTCCCGATATTCCGAAACTAGATCGATAATCTGATGCTTCCCGCGCATTTTTTCCAGTTCTCCAGCCGCGGTGGAAAAGCCAGTTTTGATTTTTTTAATGTCGTCCGTCGGTATTTTCAATTTTTCAAAAAGGATTTCTTTTAATTGAAGGGGAGAGTTGATATTGAACTTCTCTCCCGCCAGCTTATAAATCTTTTTTTCAATACCCTGAATTTCTTTAGCAAAATCTTGAGACTTACTGTTTAGAAATTGGGGATCGATTTTTACCCCATTTATTTCCATTTCCGCCAGCACCGGAATCAATGGAATTTCAATTTTTTCCAGGAGTCCTAAGTTTACTTTTTCTTCTAATTGCTTGGTCAGCGGTTTGACTAAACGATTGGTGTAGTCGGCATCCTCACAAGAGTAGTAGGACACTTTTTCTATAGGAACCTGATTCATGGATTTTTGCTTTTTTCCTTTCTCTCCAATTAAAGCTTCAATCGGAATCATCTCGTGCCCCAGTTCTGAAAAGACAACATTGTCTAAGTTGTGTTGCCGCGAGCCGGGATTTAATAAATAAGAAGCGATCATGGTATCAAAAGCGATTCCTTGAAGATTAATTCCTTTTTTCCGAAGCACTGCCAAATCGTATTTGATGTTGTGACCGTATTTTGCGATTTTTTCGTCTTCTAAAATCGGTCTTAATTCTTTTAAGAAGCTACCTTGAGCCAACACAAAATAGGCTTTTCCTTTTTCCCAGGCAAAGCTGATTCCAATCAACTCTGCCACAATAGGATCAAGGCTGTTGGTTTCGGTATCCAAAGCGAAAGCGGGTTCTTTCTTTAATTTAGCGATAAACTGGCTGAATTTTTTAGGATCATCAATTAGTTGATAATCATGATGTTCTTTCCCAGTCTTGTTTTTTTTATCTTTGGCTGAGGGCTGGAATAAATCAATTTTTTCTTGAGTAGAATCTTCGGGCAATTTATTTAGAAGACTTTTGAATTCGAGTGATTGGAGAATTTCCACAACTTTTTGTCGGTCGTATTTACCCGATTTACATTTTTCTAAATCAAATTTTATCGGCACATCATTTACAATCGTCGCTAGTCTTTTGCTTAACAGAGCGTCCTTTTTATGTTCTAAAAGTAGCTTTTTATTCCGCTCCGATATTTTTTTACTGAGCTTATCTTTTTTGTTTAAAGATTGATAAATTTTATCCAGTGTACCAAAAGTTTTTAATAAACTGACCGCTCCTTTTTCACCGATTCCTTTCACCCCGGGAATATTATCGGAAGCATCTCCCTTTAATGCTTTTAAATCAATCATCTGTTCCGGGCCTAAACCATCGTACTTTTCTTTGACCGACTTTTCATCGTAAACAATCGTATCGGCGATTCCCCGCTTGAGAGTGTAAATTTCGGTATTGTCATCTACTAATTGCAGAGTATCTAAATCGCCGGTAACAATTATTGTTTTTAAATCCCGGAGTTCTTTTTGATGACTAATCGTCCCGATTAAATCATCCGCCTCAAAGCCGTCTTTTTCAAAAATGGGCACTCGAAACGCTTCCACTAAATCTTTAATAATGGGGATCTGCTCATAAAGCTCATCGGGCTGCTTTACTCGAGTCGCTTTATAATCCTTATACTCCTCATGCCGGAAAGTGGGCGCTTTTCTATCAAAGGTAACTGCCACATATTCCGGCTTCAGCTCTTTAAGTACCCTTAGGAAAATTGTGGTGAAACCGTAAACCGCGTTAACCAGCTTGCCCTCTTTAGTAGAAAGGGGCGGTAAGGCATGAAAAGCCCTATGGATTAGGGCGTTTCCATCGATAATGACAAATTTTCTCTGCTTCACGACCATACGTTAAATCTACTGTAAATTAAACAAAAAGAAAAGAAGTTTGCCAATAAATCATATAAACAACGTCAGTTCTTCAAAGTCTCCCTAATACTTTTGTATTCCCAAGCCGTAAGAAATACTATTATCCCGTCCAAAACAGTTAAAAGCAAAAGGCCCAACGAATAATCATAACTGATTCGGTAAATTTGATAAATGATAAAACAGCCAAACAAACATTAAATCTTAAACAAGAAGATTGGGAGAAAAATGACAACAATGTTTTTAATATATTCTCCAGTGATTCTATTATTAACATACTAAATAAAATAGAGAAAGATACAACACCATTTATTGAAGTAGCAGATTTCTGTTTGGGCGTAACCCCCTATGACAAATACAAGGGACATACCCCCTCTCAAATTGAAAATAAAGTTTTTCATGCTGACCATAAAAAAGATGAGACTTTTAGAAAACTATTATCTGGTTCGGACATTATAAGATATGGAATTTTTTGGAATGGTAAGCAATGGATTAAATATGGAACATGGTTAGGTGCTCCTAGAGAAAAAAGGTTTTTT
>PEXU01000002.1:15524-16272 GCA_002774635.1 Candidatus Kerfeldbacteria bacterium CG08_land_8_20_14_0_20_40_16
GTAATCCATTGAGAATATATGCAGGGTATTCTGAAGACGAGCTATATAATGCTCAAATTGGCTTTAATATTCTTACAAAAGATAAAAGTAAAGTTAAAATAAAATATTTACTATCTATAGTAAATTCAAAGTTAATGAATTTTTATCATGCTGAAAAATATCTGGATAAATCAAAAAATCTATTCCAAAAAATCCTTATACAAAATGCAAAAAAATTCCCTATAAAAATAGCAAGTATTTCTGAACAGGACAGGGTTATTGTGTATGTTGATAAATTATTAAAACTCACATCTGAATATGAAAAAATTAAGGACAAGCAAACCGACCAAAAAGCCCAATTAGAAAAAGAAATCCAAAAATTAGATGATGAGATAGACGAAGAAGTCTATAAACTATATGGAATAACTGATAAAGAAAAGAAGATTATTGAGGATTCTTTAAAATGAGCAAGCTATCAGAAGATGATGTAAAACTTTTTTATAAATTAATGCATGCTTTGCTTTTTTATGCAAACAAGAAATTCAATACTATTAAAAATATCTCCACAAAGGAAGATTTTTTTAAAAGGGATATCCAAGAAACAGTTCCACTGCGCGATAAAATATACAAGAATCCGCAGGTATTTGATGATTTTGCCAAAGAAAATCCTGAAAATTTTAGTAAGGGAGAGCTTGATATTATATTATCATGGAAAAAATTTAAGCAAGGAGAATTTTTTCTTGCCAAGCATACTAAAGAATATTCTGTT
>PEXU01000055.1 GCA_002774635.1 Candidatus Kerfeldbacteria bacterium CG08_land_8_20_14_0_20_40_16
CAACTTCCGGTAGTGGCAGAGTGGCCGGGCACGATATTGTAAAAGAACCGGCCAGGGTCCGTGAGCATATTGGCTTAGTGGCTGAAAAAATTATTCTCTACGATCGGCTGACCGCTTTAGAAAACCTGATGTTTTTTGGCAGCCTGTACCATTTACCAAAAAAAGAAATTAAAGTACGCGCCATGAAGTGGTTGAAAGCTTTAGAAATGGATCGCTGGGCGGATAAATTAACCGGTACCTTTTCTACCGGCATGAAACAACGGGTTAATATCGCCCGGGCGCTTTTGACTGAACCGGAAGTCATGTTTCTTGACGAACCGACCTTGGGTTTGGATCCGCAGACTTCCCGTTCCATCCGCGATTTTATTCAAGATTTGCACGAACACGGTGTTACGGTTATCCTGACCACCCATATTATGCCTGAAGCGGATGAGCTTTCTGATACCGTGGCGATTATCGATCGTGGCAAAATAATTGCTATTGATACGCCAAAAAATTTGAAGCTGTCTCTTAACAAAGAAAACGCTACGCTGGAAGACGTTTTTCTCCAGCTGACCGGCCGTGATATGCGTGAAGAAACGCATGAAGAGATTCCTTCGGCACGCAGCGGACGGCATATGTTTGGTGGAAAATCAAGAATAAGATAACTGATAAATTATTATGAAGAACATAATGAGAGTCATTACCGACAGTCTGCGGATGGCACGCAAAGACTTGCTTGATTTTGCGCGCGACCGGATGCAACTGGTATTTTTTATAATCATGCCGATTTTCATGATGATCATGACCGGTTTTATTTTTCCCACAGAAAATTCCCTAAAGGATATTCCGCTGGGCATTGCCAATCAGGATACCGGACAGATGAGTGTGACCATGACCCAGGTACTGACTGATATGAAAACTTCGAACGGCGACCATATCTTTACTGTCAAAACGTATAGCGATGCCGATTCGATAAAAGATGCCATTAAATCGCAGGAAATACATGGCGGAGTCTATATTGCTTCAGATTTTTCCCAGATGATCCAACAAAATCAGCAAGCGACTGTCAGCATTATCCCTGACCAATCAAACCCTCAAATTTCTCAAATTCTGACTCAGTTGCTGCAGCAGGTGATTTCTGGCACTTCTACCGGTGTAGCCCAGACCAAAGTGGGAGAAATAATCAAACTGAGCGCGGCGGCTAACCCAGAGCTGGGCCAAATTAATCCAGCTACCATTATCCAGCCGATACAGTCCACAATTGATGACCTAATCCCCGGCAATCCCAACTATTTCCAGTTTGTAGCGCCCGGCATTATGGCTCTGATTGTCATGATGTCCGTTATGACCGGGCTGGCTGTATCAGTTTCCCGTGAACGTGAAGCCGGTACAATGGATGGTTTATTGATTGCCCCGGTTTCTCGCTTGTCGATTATCTTAGGCAAGGCCTTGTCGCAGACGGCCCGCGGAATGGTTCAGGGCATGGTGGTATTGCTCTTGGCTATTTTAATCTTCGGCGTGCATGTCTATGGCAACTGGCTGATAATGATTGTGCTTTTGTTCCTCGGAGTGTTTGCTTTTATGGGAATTGGCATTTTAGTTTCTGCCGTGGCATCGGCCCAGGAATCGGCTATGACTATGATGATGACCTTCCAATTTCCCATGATGTTTTTATCAGGAGTATTTTTCCCCATTCAACAAATGCCGCAATTTATGCAGTACATTTCCAAGATTATCCCGCTGACCTATGAGGCTACCGCACTTCGGAAAGTGATTGTTCTGGGCGCCGGTTTTACAGCGGTTTGGACTGAAATATTGATTTTATTGATTTTTGGCGTAGTTATGCTGGCTATTGCCGTGCCAACTTTTCGCAGAGTGATTACCCGATAAACTACAGATGGAAAAGGCCCTCCCAAAAAGGAGGGCTTTTTTGCATTCCGCTTTTTTGGGATTTTGAAGGATAAAAAAACAGGGCGGGTACTCTTACGAGTACACGCCCTTTTTAGTTCATAATTGGGAAATAAAATCCCGTAATCTTATACAAAGAACAGTAATATCCGCTTCCGGCAGTTTGCCGTAGCAGATGCGAATGTATCCTTCTCCTTCCGAGCCGAAGGAGTTTCCGGGTAGAACCGAGATATTGTATTCTTGGAGAAATTGATTGGTGAACTGCTCGCTGGTTAATCCAGTTTGGGTGATGTTAACCCATAAATAGAATGCCCCGTCCGGTTTTTGATAAGAAATCTTAGGAATGGTGCCGAGCTGTTCGCAGAGCGAATCGCGCCTTTGTTTGAGTTCCTGAATTAGATCAGTAAACCAATTACTGGTTGGGCTGTTGTTTTTCTGAAGTTCCTCTAGGGCACGTGCCACTCCTAACTGGATAAACGGCGGACAGCAGGAGTAGATATTCCCCAGAAACGTTGTCAGTCTAGGTACAATACTCTGGGGGGCGACGCACCAGCCAATCCGGCCGCCAGTAAAGGCGAACATTTTGGAAGCGCCCTGAATGATAATTAGCTGCTCCCGCAGTTCTGGAAAACAGAGCATACTTTCGGATGTTTGCCTGCCGTAGACGATATCCAGATAGGATTCGTCCGCGATTACGATGACCTGCTTTTGGATGGCAAGTTCGGCAATTTCTTTGAGCGCGTTCCAAGAAAGCATGGTGCCGGTGAGATTATGCGGACTGTTAATAATCAGGATGTCGCCGGTCGAACTGGAATTGAAAAATCGCTTCGTTCTTTCCTGAAAATCTTTCTCGTTGCGTAGCGGCAGCGGAATGGAACTTCCACCGAAATAGCTGGTCATTGCGTGGTAAATGGGATACCCTGGATTAGGGAAAGCGACCTGGCGGCCCGCTTTCAAAAAGGCGGTGAGTGCGGCGGTGATGCCTGGTTTGGCTCCTGCTGTAATAATCACATCATTTGGATCGACCGTAACTCGCAGGCGCTTTAAAAGATAACTACTAATCGCTTGGCGCAAGACCGGCAGTCCCTGAGAATGGGCATAGCCGGTAGAATTATTTTGCAAAGCGGAATGAATACCTGCTTCGATGGCGGGTGGTATTTTGAACGCCAGTTCTCCAATTTCAGTGTGAATGACCGACTGACCGCTTTTTATTTCCTGCTCGTTTGCTTTAAGCATGTAGCAAAAAGCATCTTCTCCGCTGATGTTAGCCATCGCGGACGTTAACAAACTATTCAGATTCATAACCGCATCCTCCTTCTGTATATAGGCTATGTCAATGATCTTTTTTCAATTTAGTCTCCTATTTTACTCCGCTCGAAATACAATTGTCAATGGATAAGAAAAAGCCGTTTTCTTAGTTTTTAGAAAACGGCTGTTTGTTTTTGTAAAATCTTCTAGAATTGTTTGCTTACTTCACGGTCCAGCACGTACTGCTGAATTGCACTCAAGAGCGACGGACCATCCAATCCCATTTCTTGCAAAACCATGCTGGCCGATCCACTGCCGGGGTAGAAGTCGCCGGCGCAGAGTGAATGACTGCGACCAAACTGAGAGGTCACCAGCCGGTAAAGAGTAGGCATAGTAAAGTCCGAAATGCCCATTACTTCCAACTGCCTTGCTTCTGATAAAATCCGCTGCTGCTCTTCCAAAGGTAACAGGTTGAACAGCTCCAGGCTGGAAACGTAGTAAACGTTCATCCGGTAGCCATTTTCATCCATTCGCGGCAGAACATAAGTTAGAAACTCATAAGCTACGGCACTGCCTTGGATGATAATGGAACCGTGGTAGGGCTCCTTTTGAGGATTAGCGACTCGGAACTGGTAGATGCCGGATATAGCTGCAGTCGCAGGAGGCAAGCCTAGTTTTTCACGGTCCAGAACTACTTCAGCTGGTCGCGTAACAAATGGTGCGAGCATGGCGGGTCGGGCTTTCAAACCAGCCACAGTTAACGGCCAGAGTTCCTGCGGATCCCAGGGTGTTAAGGTGATGAGCATTCCCGGTGGGAAGTTTTCCTGCAGAAGCTGCAGCGCTTGCGGATCAGCATGAGTTGGTCCATCTTCACCGGTTAGTAAGCCGGCATGCCCGCAGACCATAATAAAGGTCCGATAAGCCTCACCGGAATACTTGAACCGGGCCTGCTGACCGATGCAGTGCAGCCGGGCTGGCACATGCTCCAGTGCAGCAATGAATGCGGCATACGAAGCAGTAACGCCAATATGATGTCCGTAGGCGGAAAGCCCAGCCATAAAGGCACCTAAGGCATACTCGCAGATGCCGCCTACTGCTACCAGTTGAGAATCCGGATTAGTCACGGCATTGAAGAATCCGTTGGGGAATCCTTCATTAATCAGACTGACTGAAGTGGAATCCAGTAGGTCAGCGGCGCCAACCACAATCGGACCGTCCAGCCGTTTGTTAAGATATGCCAGTGTGTTTCCGAGTTCTCCACGGAGTGTTGTTTTCGTGCCCGGTTTTAGCTTTAGGGAAGGAGGTATTTCCGTTGCTTCAATTGTGCCATTGCTGTGGTAGAGCGATTCCAGAGAGGTAGTGCCGATTTGCCAAGGTTTACGATTGGTTTGTTGCAAAAGGGTGGCACTTTCCGCCACTTTATTGCTAACAAAGTGGGAAAGTTCCGGATGCTCGTCAGCAACCTGTCGGAAAATCAGCAGCGTATCCCAGTTAAGCTGTTCTTTTTCTACCGGCGTTAATCCTTTGCCATCAGAGTGGGGGAATTGAACCTGGAATGTTTTCTCAAATTCCTCGAGAGCAGCGTAGTACTCAGGTGAGCAGAACTTGTGTCCGGCTCCGTGCGACTTGCGCCCGGAAATACCGTACTTGCGTCCTTTCTCGGTGCGGTAGACGATTGCGGACGGCTGACGTTTCTTCTGGGAGTGGGTGACGGCGTCCTGTTGGGCGGTGGTAATCTGCGCCCAATCTGCGTCTTCGGGTACGAAAAATACCTTCCAACCATGTACTCTAAGCAGCTTGACCGGATCCCACTGAACATAATCGCCGCGCTTTTTGCCTTCTCGGCAAACGCAGTCGGAATCAATTGACGCATTGTTCCAGTCTACATGTAATACTACATTCCAAAGATTGGCGGAAGCAGCGGCGGCTAAAGCTTCCTGCACTATTCCGGGTGTCATTCCGCCTTCGCCTTCTAGCACATTCACAATTGGCGCATTGGGATCGTAGTATTTCAGCGCCCCAAACGCCAGTCCAAACGCCATGGGCACTCCCACGCCGGAAGCGCCCGTGGCAATCTTTACGAACGGAGTGAGAGGAGTAGGGTGGCCGTCCAGTGCCTTGACACTGAACTGATTAAAGAGAGGAGTGTTTTGCGTGGGGTTTCTTCGGAATCCGAGCAGATCCTCCAGACGAAGCCGCCGACTGAAATTTTCCGGCAAAAGTTCCGGTGAACCGACCCGAATCATTTCATCGCGCGCCGCCCACATGGCGTACAGTCCTAGGGCCTTATGACCAGCAGCGTAGACCAATAAGTCAGCTTCGGGCTGTTCCGGGTTCATGAAGTTGTACTTCATTCCTCCGAACAGTAAGGAACTGACAATCTTTCCCGAAGAAATGCTTCCTCCGGGGTGTCCGCTCTGGGCAAAGTTGAAAAGTACCGCGCAAAGGGTGCGGTAGTACAGGTCGAATTGCTCCAAAGCGGAAAATGCTTGCAGGGTTTCCTGAATCATCTCTAACCTCCGATTATGTTTGTCTTCTATTTCTGTTGGTATTCAATTTTCCAATGAGCGAATTGTTAACGAACCTTACCGGAAAGTTGAACCAATGTCAATAATAAAAAATACCCCAAGCACTAAAATCGCTTGGGGTGGAGATGTTCAGCAAGGAACAATGAATTCTGACGGGGGCACAAGAACGTTCCGAAAAACGTCGCAGAGAAGAGCAAAAAAAGAGCATAGTCTAAGGACAGAAAGCAAAGAAATAAGCGGTGTTCTGAATCGGGATTTTTTCGTCCGGTTGGCGAAAAGGTGATTCTATTCCTAAGATGCTTTTTCCTAATTCGAAAAGATAAAAACCCAAGGGGTCTTTTTGGATCTGGATGGCGAAATCCGGATCTTTCTCCGCCAGCTTTGCTGTTACCACCGCGGAGTAGGCGGTTTGGTAGTCAATAATTGTTGACTGTCCGACAATCATGTTTTTCTGTAGAGCGATCAGTTCTTGTTGAAGGCGGATCATCTCTCTTTGGGTACTGATTAGCGCTCTTTGTTCTTTTGCCAGGCCGTCGTTTCGACCTGATCCGCAGCCGGCGATGAGCAGAGTTCCGAGTGCCAAAATAATCAACAGTAACCAATTCAATTTTTGCATTAGAAACCTCCCATTAGTTGGTGGATTTATCAGCTCTAAAACTTAGATCAAAAGAACATTGACTAGCTATTCTAATTCTATACCATTATTTTGTCAATATCCAGTCCCTTGACACTCTTTTTTTAATTGTTATAATTAAATTAGCACTCTTAATATGAGAGTGCTAATAGTAATCAAAAGATTATGACTCTGGATGAGCGCAAACAAACGCTGTTAGAGGCGGTAATTAAAGAGCATATTCGAACGACCAAAGCAGTCGGGTCTTCTCTCTTAGCGGAAAAATACAAGTTCCGCCTTTCTCCGGCCACGATCCGCAACGAAATGATGGATTTGGAGAATGAGGGATATTTAACCCATCCTCACACTTCGGCTGGTCGCATTCCTACGGAAAAAGGATACCGGTTTTTCATCGATAATCTTTTGGAAGAAAGAGAGCTGAATCCCCGCGAGAAGGCCGTTTTGCAGAAAACTTATAAGGATACGAAAGATTCTTTAATTAGAATCAAAAACCTGGCCAAAATGGTGGCTCATCTTTCCCGCGAAGCGGTTTTAATTGGTTTTGCTCCGCAAGATGTTTACTACACTGGTCTTACTAATGTTTTTCGCCAGCCCGAATTTTCTCAAATTGATTTGGTGTATAGTCTGAGCGAAGTGGTGGACCATCTGGATGAGGCAATCGAAGAAATCTTTAATGAAATAACGCCGGAAATCAAAATTTTAATCGGGAAAGAGAATCCCTTTGGTCGGCGGTGCAGCGTTGTTCTGACCAAATACAATCATTACCGCGTCGGCGAAGGATTATTGGGAATTTTAGGGCCAATGCGCATGGACTATAACAATAACCAGGCCTTGGTGAAATATACCCAAGAGTTAATCAGTAATATCTAAGAATTTATTATGGATGAACCAAAAAAGAACGAGGATCCCAAAAATGAGTTAGAAATTGTCCAAAAGCAGGCCGAAGAATATTTAAATGGTTGGAAAAGGGCCAAAGCGGATTACATCAATTTTAAAAAAGAAACGGAAAAGAAACAAAAAGAGCTAATTGAATTTGCCACCGCCGGATTATTGCTGGAACTGTTTACTTTAGTGGATCAATTTAAACAGGCTTTTCGCCATCTGCCAGTAGAACAAAAGGACGGGGAGTGGATTAAAGGAATTAAGCATATTCAGTCCAATTTAAACAAAATTTTAAAGAATTACGGAATTGAAGAGATTAAAGCGGTGGGAGAAAAATTTAATCCCCAGTGGCATGATGCTGTGGAAGAGGTGGAAAGCGATCAGGCCGAGGGAACGGTGGTGGAAGAAGTGAAAACCGGATTTAAAATGCACGATAAAGTGATTGTACCGGCAAAGGTTAAAGTATCTAAGAAAAAATCCGAAGCACGAAATTCTAAATTCTAAATCCTAAACAAATCATAAATTACAATGTTCAAAATTCCAAACAGTTATTTAAAAAAAGTTTAAAAAATTGTAATTTAGAATTTAATTATTAAAGGAGATAAAAAAATGAGACTAATTAAATGGACACCATTTCTAGAACCGTGGGAAGAAAGAGATAAGTGGCTGGATGATTGGAAAGCGGGGTTTGATTCAGGATTTGTTCCGGCTATTGACGTTTATCAGACCAAGGAAGCGGTAGTGATAGAAACTCCCTTGGCGGGAGTAGACCCGGAAAAAGTAAATATTTCGATTGAAAACGATGTTTTGACCATCGAAGGGAGTATGGAGAAGAAATCCGAAGTGGAGGAGAAGGATTATTATCGTAAAGAGATGCGAGCCGGCAGTTTCCATCGTGCCGTAGCGCTTCCGGTAGCCGTGGAAGGCGACAAGGCCAAAGCGGATTTTGACAACGGAGTGCTCAAAATCAGCATTCCTAAATCTGAAAAAACCAAACCGAAGTCGATTAAAGTGAACGTTAAAAAAAAGAAGTAACACCCCGTCTAACGGGGTAAACATGGTTCTCGAGGCTTTTGACCCTGGGCAGATAGATGTCATTTCGAGCGGAGTTTCGCATCCGCGAGACGAAGTCGAGAAATCTTACATCTTTCTATCCTAGTCCAAAAGAATATTAAAACGCACCACTATGAAAAAAGGAACGTGGAAAAAAGAAAGGGCCACAGGCCGCAAGTACTCCCATTCGGATGTACATAAAAGGCCAAAAGCCCATACCCGAAAGAAATTCTGGGTATCAGATTATAGTAAAAAAGATGGCACGGAAGTAGGAGGCTACTTCAAGGAAAATCCGGCATACAAAGGATAATCCAATACCAATTTTAATTTGCAATTTTCAATTTAACAATTGCGGTTTGAAAATTTCATCATTGTAAATTTAATGAAAATTGGAAATTGATAATTGAAAATTATTAGGAAAAATTATTAAAAAAATTAATTAAATGAAAGGAACGAAAAATGAGTAAGATTTTGGGTATCGACTTAGGTACCACTAATTCAGCAGTGGCCATTGTGGAGGGCGGAGAGCCGAAAATTTTAGAAAACAAAGAAGGAAACCGAACCACCCCTTCGATTGTGGCAATTTCTAAAAATGGTGAAAGATTGGCTGGTCAACTCGCCAAAAGACAAGCGGTAACCAATCCGGAAAACACCATTTTTTCCATTAAAAGATTGATTGGCCGCCGATGGGAAGATAAAGAAGTGCAAAGAGACGTTAAAACTCTTCCTTACAAAATTATCAAGGCCAATGGAGGAGTTAAGGTAAAAATGGGAGATAAGGAATACACTCCTCAAGAAATATCGGCGATGATTCTCCAAAAACTCAAAGCAGATGCCGAAGATAAGCTGGGCGAGAAAATAACTGAAGCGGTCATTACCGTGCCGGCTTATTTTGACGATTCTCAAAGACAGGCCACCAAAGACGCGGGAAAGATCGCCGGTTTTGAAGTAAAAAGGATTATCAACGAACCGACGGCCGCTGCTTTGGCCTATGGCTTCAACAAGAAAAAAGATGAAAAAATAGCGGTTTACGATTTGGGAGGCGGCACTTATGATATTTCCATTCTAGAAATTGGCGATGATACGGTGGAAGTAAAAGCAACCAATGGCGATACTCATTTGGGCGGCGATGATTTTGATCAAAGAATCATCCAGTGGGTTATCGATGAATTTAAAAAGGATCAGGGAATTGATTTGTCGAAAGATCCTCTCGCCCTGCAGCGGATCAAAGAAGCGGCCGAAAAGGCTAAAATAGAACTATCCACTACTCAAGAGACCGAGATTAATCAGCCCTTTATCACCACGGATGCGGCTGGCCCAAAACATCTTACGATGAAAATGACTCGCGCCAAACTGGAAGAACTGGTGGGTGACTTAGTAGATCAGACCATCCCCTTAATGGAGCAGGCGCTTAAAGATGCCGGTTTAGAAACCAAAGACATTAATGAAGTAGTGATGGTCGGCGGTCAAACCAGAATGCCCAAAGTGGTGGAAGCGGTAGAAAAATTCTTCGGGAAAAAACCCCACCTCGGGGTTAACCCGGATGAAGTGGTGGCAGTAGGCGCCGCCGTGCAAGCCGGTATTCTGCAAGGGGACGTGAAAGATGTCTTGTTATTAGACGTTACTCCTTTAACTTTGGGAATCGAAACCCTAGGCGGAGTGAGAACTCCTTTAATCGAAAAAAATACCACTATTCCTACGGCCAAGTCTCAAGTTTTCTCCACGGCCGCGGATAATCAAACCTCCGTGGAAATTCATGTTTTGCAAGGGGAGCGGGAAATGTCGTCGGATAACAAATCTCTTGGTCGATTTATTCTGGATGGCATTCCGCTTTCACCGAGAGGAATTCCGCAAATCGAGGTTACTTTTGATATTGATGCCAATGGTATCTTGAATGTCAAAGCGAAAGATAAAGCGACCAGCAAGGAACAGAGCATTCGCATTGAAGCCTCATCGGGGTTAGCGAAAGAAGAAGTGGAGAAAATGAAAAAAGATGCGGAAATGCACTCAGAAGAGGATAAGAAAAAGAAAGAATTGATTGAAGCCCGCAATATCGCTGAAACCCTGATTTACACCGCCGAAAAAGCAATTAAGGATGCTGGTGATAAAGTTAAGGATGAAGATAAAAAAGCGGTGGAAGAAAAAGTGAAAGTATTGAAGGATGTGAAAGATAAGGATGATTTAGAGACAATTAAGAAAGCTACGGAAGAATTATCCCAAGCGGCTCAAAAAATCGGGCAGGCCATGTACGAAGGGCAAAAGGCCAAAGAGGCTCAAGCCGGAAAATCCGAGGAAAAGAAAGAAGAAGGCAAAGACGATAAAGGTAAAGGAGAACCGGTTGAGGGTGAATTTACTGAAGAAAAAAAGGACGATAAGGATAAAGATAAGAAATAATTAAAACACGCAGGCGAACAAGCGCTTGTTCGCCTGAGGTTGGTTAGAACAAATAAAATAATGATAAAAAAACATGCCAAAAAAATCAGTCCGGTTGAATTGAAAGACCGGGCCATGAAAGCCGGCACGTCATGGCACCATCATTGCATGCCGCCCACCTGTTTTGTTAATGATACCAATGAGGAAGTGATTGTATTGGAGGCAGGGGAGGATACGTTTTACTGTGAAAGTTCCAAGGAATTGCGGGAAGAGCTGGAGAAGCATGCCTATCAGCTGTCCCGGCCCCGGAAAGGTAAAAAGAAACCTAGCAAACACGAAGCTCTGGATTTAGTCCGCCGGTATGTCAAGGAAGGTAAAAAATGGCATTTCCACATTGCCATGCCTTCATGCCTTTTAAGCATGGCTACCGATTTCACTTTGATTGTGGAAAATGATGAAAACGGAAATAAACAGGAATGGTCATTTGATACCAAGCCCGTTGAGCTGGTGCGGGCAATTGATGATTATTATTTGGGGAGGAAGAAAGTTAAGAAGTAATTAACAGACACGAAGGTGGCTCGTTTGAAGAGGCGTCTTAGGTTGAGAGAATAATAATGAAAGCTAGAGATATTATAAGATTAGTTATAGTAATATGTATATCAATTGCATTGTCTTTTTTGTTTTTACATCTTGCTAACGAAGAGAAAAAGATGGAACCATATATCAGTACTCTATCTCTATTTTTTACTGTACTTGTAGGATTAGGTACTTTTTCTTTAGCAGCTGTAACATTTGTTGATTTCAGAAAGAAAAGGGAGATTGAAGAATTGTCATTTTGGAGTAGTCTTGATATAGAAATAATTCCGTCAGGCACAATAACATTAACCAATAAGGGTAAGGAGGCGATTAAGATTGATAAAGTACAACAAGATATTATTCCACTTCACAAAATGCCAGAGAATGCTCAGAGATTTCGACAGATAACAAATGAGAATACTACGAGATATAAAAATTTGGAAAATAAGCTTAATCTACTTGTAAAAGAAGAAGCAGAGATACTTAAAAGATTATATAATAAACGAATCAAAGAATTAAAAGAAGAATTTATTAAAAAGGATGACTGGAAATGTAAAAACGAATATATTTCTGATGTATTATTGAATCCCAACAATAAACTTAATATTCCAGATTCAATGACATATGATTTACCCAATGGAATGTATTACTATTTTTCCTATATCTTACTAATGAGAATTTATCAAAGTAAGAATGGCAATGAAGTGAAATATATTGATTATATTTTCAGATATTCTCAATATGAACCCCCAGAAGGGTGGGTAAGGATTGGTTAATAAAAAGAGCTCTTGGAAAAATAAAAAACCTCGACCATTGAAATAACCAAGGAACAGGGCGACCAAGATCGTTATCTGACAGGGTGAGTAAACTCACCACCTACCTGATTAAAACTTGCTGATTGGGATACGGCGAGTAAACTCGCCACCTACGTGGGTTATAACAAAATGTAGGCTTGCTCTGCTTAATATAAATCTTGCGTATCAAAATATGCCATACAAAAAATCAATACGATTAAAAGATTATGATTATTCATCTGACGGGGCGTATTTTGTGACGATTTGCACGTTTCAGAGAGCAAGGGTCATTGATAAAATTTACAATTCGTTGCTAAAAAGAGAATTATCTGCTTTAGAAAAGCGCTTTTCAGGAGCTAAGGTTAACTTTTACGTAATAATGCCTAATCATCTCCACGTTATATTCATCTTTAAAAACAGCAAGGTTGCATTACCAAAGATTGTTCAGGCGTTTAAATCATTAACAACTTTGAAAATTAAGAAAATGGGTTATCAACAAGAATCTCTCTGGCAAAAAAATTATTACGAGCATGTAATTAGAGATGAGAAATCATTGAATAAAATCCGAGAGTACATTAAAAATAATCCGGAAAAAGAAAGAATTGGATTTAAATCGTAGACGTAGGTGCAAAGCTTGCTTTGCTTGCTGATTGGGACTTACTGATTGAGATACGGCGAGTAAACTCGCTACCTACATCTGGAATAAAAAAACCTCGACCATTGAAATAACAGCCGAGGTTAGGGTTCGAGGAAGACGGTATCCTTTCATCCTGAAAGGTTAGGCACCTCATCTGACGACATTAGTGGTTGGAAAGGTTCCTTCGCGGATCTGGATGCAGATCGGCTCGGGCATGGTCAGATCCAGTACCCGGATGCCTTGCACGACATCGCAGTAGCAATCGGAGTCGGTTTTGTCAGGATTGGCGGTCAGTTGCGCCCGAAAACCAACTTGAATCGGAAAGAACGTTTGGGAAGGCCAGACCCCCTGGACATCACTGACGGTATATTGATGCCCGTCAAAAGTGATTCTACAGCGGTAGCCTAAATCAGCGTTGGGCATAGCAGACTCCTACTAAATAGTGAAAGATCCAATTTAGCCTTACCTTAATTCACAAAAGTAACTTTGTCAATAACTAATTAACCTGATATATTTAACATAATTAATCAACTTAAACAATAAATTTATGAACGGACCACAACCGCAACAACAACAAATTAACATTAAAATCGAAGATGCAGTTTTAAAAGGCGCTTATGCCAATGCCATGGGTGTTTCCCACAGCAAAGAGGAGTTTATTATTGATTTTATGAATATTTATCCGGCCCAGCGAGCAGGAATCGTTACCGCCCGCGTGATTACCAGTCCCGGCCATGTAAAAAGAATTATGAAGGCCTTAGAAGAAAACATTAAGAAATATGAACAGAGATTCGGCAAAATAGAAGAGGCTAGCGCGCCATCAGAGGATTTTGGGTTTAAGGGATAAAGTTAATGTATAATGTATAATTTATAATTATTAATTATTTTTTTGTTCTGAACTCATTTGATAAATATTAATAACAATATTGGCAACAATGATTACAAAATTTTACATTATGAATTATGCATTTTAAATTTTTGAATAAACAAAATTGAACAAAAACACAAAAATAATCATCTTAGCGGTTGTAGCAATGATCGCCAGCATTATTGCCTGGCATTCCTTATCAACCGTTTTTCATTTGAATCTACCGGCCGGGTCGTTTCCGATCACCAAGGTTTTGGTCGGCTTAATCTATCCAGTGATGGCCTTTTGCACTTTTCTGGCTTTAGTCAGTCTTTGTTTAGTGCTAATCAATCGGACTCTGATTCTGTTAGGCCTTTTTATTTTGATCAGCTGGCCGGTTTTTCTTTTCTTCCCATTTTCACCGTGGCTTTTGGTAATTTTACTTTTACAAATTGTTGTTTTTCTTTATTACAGCCACCGGGTACACAGCGAAATGAAAACTTTTATCAAATTCTCGCTATCCAAAACTCTGCGCTGGGGGCTAGGACTGGTGGTGACCGCCGTTATTCTTTCTATCTCTTTAACCTACTACATTGTTACCACGACCGAGCAAAGGGATACCGGAAAAGAGGCGATTGACAGCTTAGTGGAAAGCTCTACCGTTATGGCCAATCACATTCTACCCAATCAAATCAAAGGTTATGATCCTGACATGACGTTGGATGATTTTATTTTCCAAATCAGTTCTGGCGCCATTGAAAATATCAGCGGCGAGCTTAATAAACAAGTCCAACAATCGTTCGGTAATCCCCTAGAAGAAAACACTGAAGCTTTGGTGGCCGAACTGCGGCGAAAAGTAGAAAGCGGTGAAATTGACCAAGCAATGCTTCCGCCGGAAATAAGGGAAAACCTTTATAGTGAAACCCTTACTACCAAAGATTTAGTTTCTTCTGATATTATTCAAGGAATTTTTCAAGAGCAGATTAATAGTGCCCGCGACCAATTGCTCAAAAATCTGGATATCGAAGCCAGCGGCAGCGACAAAATGTCCGAGGTACTGTCCAAAATAATCAGAAAATACGCTTTTCAGTTCATCGGACCTTACGAAAAGTTCATTAATCCTTTAATGGCGATCAGTTTGTTTTTTGCTTTGACTGTCTTTAATTTCGTCTTTCAGGCCTTAATCAAGCTGATTGCTTTAATAATTTTCAAGTTGCTCCGCGCTACCAATTTTGTTCAAATTGAACAGGAAAAAAGAAATGCGGACATCGTAACCCTGGAATAAGAATATGACCAAAGATTATTACGAAATTTTAGGGGTTGCTAAAGGAACATCCCCAGAAGAAATAAAAAAAGCGTACCGCAAAAAAGCCCACCAGTACCATCCTGACAAAGCGGGTGGAAACGAAGCCAAGTTTAAAGAATTGAACGAAGCCTACCAGGTGCTGGGCAATGCCGAAAAACGCAAGCAGTATGACCAATTCGGCACCACCTTTGATCAGCAGGGAGGCGGCTTTAACTGGTCTGATTTTGGCAATGCCGGCTTTGATCCTTTTCGGCAAGGGGGATTTCGGAGCGAAAACATCAAATTTGATTTTGGAGATATTGGTGACATATTTGGCGACATCTTCGGCACGGGGCGCTCTTCCCGCGCCCGATCCCGTCGAGTAACCCGCGGACAGGATATTGAAATGGAACTGGAGATAAATTTCCGTGAGGCAGTTTTTGGTACTGAAAAAACGGTGGAACTTTACAAGACCGTAACCTGTGACAAATGTGAAGGCACAGGAGCAGAGCCAGGCAGTAAAATCATCACCTGTTCCACCTGCCAGGGGTCGGGCCAAGTAGACCAGATTCAACGGACCATTTTGGGTCAAATTCGAAGCCGGGCCATTTGTCCTGATTGCCAGGGTGAAGGGAAAACCTACTCCAAAAAATGCAGCCGCTGTCGCGGAACCGGGGTAATTAAAGATACCCAAAGAATCAAAGTTAATATTCCGGCCGGTATTGATAACGGTCAAACCATCCGGCTTTCCGGAGAAGGGGAGATGGGCCCCAAAGGCGGTCCAGCCGGCGACCTGTTTATTTCCATCAGAGTGAAACTGGATCCGGAATTCCGCCGGCAGGGAAGCAATATTTTATCACAGATAAAAATCAATTTTGCCCAGGCCGTCTTAGGCGCCAAGATAAAGGCTAATACTTTAGAAGGAGAAGGTTATTTAAAAATTCCGGCCGGCACTCCTTCCGGTAAAATTTTCAAGTTAAAAGGTAAGGGAGTACCGCAACTTCATTCCCGCAGCCGGGGCGATCAACTGGTAGAAGTGATAGTAAAGATTCCTGAGCGGCTTTCCCGGGAACAGAAAAAACTGATCGAAAAGCTGGCGGAATTGGAATAATCATGACAAATCCAAGTACATGTTTTAACCACAGACATTTGTCGGTATTAGTTAGTTAACAATTTTAGCATTTCGTTTGGAGTTTTTCCATTTAAGGAACAGTGCTCCAG
>PEXU01000022.1 GCA_002774635.1 Candidatus Kerfeldbacteria bacterium CG08_land_8_20_14_0_20_40_16
TTTCTTCTTTGATTGTTTTAGGCATATTTGTACTCATTTCCCAAGCCTAACGGCTCAGAGGGAAAACCGCCATATGTGTGTGGACATTACCTACAGATATTGCTTGTTTACTAATTTTATGTTATACTGAAATAGAGAGATAAAATAAAGATAAATAACGGAGGAAACAAATGATTTTTGCTACAGTTGCCGCCAGTACCGGAACCTGGATTGCCAATTTTGACTGGTCAAAGCCCACTTGGGATATGTTTATTATCCTATTTTTTGTGGTCGCCGCCCTGCTTTACGGCATGTCTTTGGGCCGAGACCGGATTATCGTGATTTTGGTCAGCATCTATATGGCGTTGGCCGTAGTTAACACCGCTCCTTATATTAACGATGTGAATGCCGAAGTGGGCGTAAATCAGTTTTTTGTCGTGCGGATTACCGCCTTTGTTGCCATTTTCGTGTTTTTATTCTTCTTGCTTTCTCGATCCGCCTTACTCGCTACAGTGGCCAGCTCGGATGATAAAGGAAAATGGTGGCAGGTGATTATCTTCAGTATTCTGCATGTCGGATTACTGATCAGTATTATTTTGTCTTTTTTGTCCGAATCAGCCGCCGAAAACCTGGCTCCAGCAACTCAAACTATCTTTGTTTCGGAAATCGGCCGCTTTATCTGGATTGTCGCACCCATCCTCTTGATGATTCTGCTTAAAGGAGGAGCGGCTAACAAGAAGAAATATAAATACGATATCTAAAAATCAAAAACCGTAGGGGTGATTCCCTGCCCGCCATCGGCTTCGCCTCAGGCGATAGCAGGCGGGATGAATCACCCCTATGTTTTTTGCTTAAAAATATCCTGCTTTGCGAAAGAGAGATTTATAGAAGTGAGGGAGAAATTGAGAAGAAAGCCAACCCAGTAATACTCCCAAAAGCGCTCCGGCCACTACATCCAACGGAAAATGAACACCCAGATAAATTCTGGAGTAGCAGACCAAAATAGCATAGCTTGTCATTAGCGCTTGAATCTTAATATTCTTTGTGGATAGAGCAATAACTGTCGCTAGACTCAAAGCGGCGACCGCATGGGAAGAAGGAAAAGAAAATCCGGTTGCCGTCGGATCCATTGAGGATAGATTAGAAAAAACCTCAAACGGCCGCGGCCGGGCAAATATTTCCTTTAAAATAAATTCACTAAATACTACACCGATCCCCATAGCAAAAACGGCTTCCAGTAAAATCCATCCTCTTTTTCGGTGATGATATAAAAGGAAACCAATTACTAAAGGCAGCCAAATTAAACTGGGATACGCCGAAGAGGAAATTGCGGTAAAAAAAACGTTAAAAACAGGAAGATGAGGAAGACCGTTATAAAATCCCCAAAACAATATTTGATCCAGTAACATAGTTATTCCTTTTTGATGATATTAGGTCCTTCTTTGGTGTCTAAAACCTGGAATCCCAATTTTTCAATCTTGATTCTTAAGGTATCCGCCGTTGAAAAATCTTTCTTTTTTCGGGCTTTTTCCCGTTGCTCCGCTAAATCTTTTACCGCTTTTGGGATGGATAACTTTTTCTTCTTAATTTTGGCTAATCCTAATCCTAGCACTCGGTCAAACTCCAGCAAAGTTTTCTTTTTGGCGTCGGTGGGATAGTTGGATTTCAATAATTCCCAAAGAATAGCTATTGCTCTAGGGGTGTCCAAATCGTTATTGATTGCTTTGAGAAATTTCTGTTCCAGCTCAGCACGGCCTACTTTAGGGCTATCAAACTGCTCCACTTGATGGTAAATGCTTTTTAAAGCTGATTCTGCGGCGGTCAAACTTTTCCAACTGAAGTTTAATTTAGAGCGGTAATGCGAAGTTAAAATCAAATAGCGATAGGCGAGGGGATCAACCCCTTTATTTTTTAAACTATCTAGGGTAATGAAGTTCCCCCCCGATTTGGCCATTTTCTGGTCTTTGATGATTAAGAACTCTCCGTGCAGCCAGAAATTGGTCATCTTTTTGCCGTGCGCCGCTTCGCTTTGGGCAATTTCATTGGGATGGTGCACGGAAATATGGTCCACACCGCCGGTATGGATGTCAAACGGCTGACCTAAATATTTAGTGGACATCGTGGAGCATTCAATATGCCAGCCGGGAAAGCCCAGCCCCCAGGGAGAGTCCCATTCCATTTGACGTCGCGAAGCGACGTTATCCTGAGCAGCGTCGAAAGATCTCCCCCTAGGATAACTGAATTTCCATAAGGCAAAGTCAGTCGGATTTTTTTTGCCAGCGCGCAGCTTGATTCGAGCTCCAGCCTTTAGTCCCTTTACATCTAAACGAGCCAGTTCTCCGTAATTTTTAAATTTAGAGGTATCAAAGTAAATCCCATCGTCTGTTTGATAAGTAAAACCCTTTTCTTCCAGTTTCTGGATGGTAGCAATCTGATTTTTTATATGATCAGTGGCTTTGCACCAAATATGTGGTTCCTGAATGTTTAAATCCTTCAGGTCTTGTCTAAAGGCTTTGGTATAGAATTCAGCAATTTGCCAGACCGTTTTCTTTTCTTTTTTAGCCGTTTTTTCCACCTTGTCTTCTCCGCTATCGGCGTCTGATGTTAAATGCCCCACATCTGTGATATTCATTACGTGTTTTACTTTTAATCCGTTATATTCCAAAGTCCTCCGCAGCACATCTTCAAAAACATAGGTTCTTAAATTCCCGATATGGGCGTAGTTGTAAACGGTGGGGCCGCAGGTATACAGACCCACCATTCCTTTTTTAATTGGTTTAAATTCCTCTTTTTTGCGGGTGAGCGTATTATAGAGGTAAATTTTATTCACCCCGTTAAAAATTTAATGATTTAATAGATATAATTATAGTATTGATAGGTTAAATTGATACAAACCCTATTAGATAATTATGCTTAATTTCTAACGGGGTTCATAGATTTATTTTACTATAAATTGGGATAATTAAAAAGCAGAGATAGCAATTCTGATCTCCGTCGGCAAAGAAGGTTTTTTAGTCCTAGGCTTGCGTAGATTCTTGTTTTTTCGGAACGTAGCTGATTAATTCGTTAGTCCACTCATTAATTACCTCTTCAATATCTTTGGACGTTACGGTAGGCTTTTTGTCCTCGTATTCTTCTGGATTAGTAACGACGGAAAGGCGCACTTTCGCCGCTGATTCATCCATTAAATCGATTGCTTTATCCGGAAAATAGCGGTCTTTGAGATATTTATCGGAAAGCTCGACAGCAGCATTTATCGCCTCATCCGTTATCTTAACCTGGTGGTGCTCTTCGTATTTTATTCTGATTCCCTTTAGGATTTTAAGAGTTTCGTTATAGGTCGGCTCCTTGACCATTACCGGCTGGAACCTTCTTTCCAAAGTCGGATCGGTTCTAATGAATTTGTTATACTCTTCTTCAGTGGTTGCCCCCACAGCCTGCAGTTCTCCGCGACCTAAGGCCGGTTTTAGAATATCCGAAGCATCAATGGCGCCGGTAGCTTCTCCGGCTTCGGCCAGGGTCTGCAACTCGTCAATGAAAAGAATAATATTGCGCTTGGCTATTTTAATCTCATCTACCACGCTTTTCAATCTCTGTTCAAACTCCCCCCGGTACTTGGTGCCGGCCACCAATCCTGAAAGATCCAGCGCCAGGACCCGTTTATTTTTTAACGAGTCCGGCACATTGCCGTGCTGAATCTGGTTGGCCAGTTCCTCGACAATGGCCGTTTTTCCCACTCCGGAATCACCGATCAAAACGGGGTTGTTCTTGGTCCGACGTGACAAAATTTGAATCACTCTTTTGATTTCGTGAAATCGCCCGATAACCGGATCGAGCTCGCCTTCCGCTGAAAGCTTAGTTAAATCACGGGAGTACTTCTCGAGCACCGATCCTCTGGTCCGCAAAGAAAATCTTTGGTTAAGCCAGATGGCGACTCCGATCCCAACAATAATTACGGTAGCAATAAAGAAATAGGAAAGTGATGTTAATTCCATTGGAGAAATTATTACAGATTAGTCAGCTCGATTGAGCTGATAATGATTGCGGCCAAGAAAACAGATCCTAAAATAACGCCGGCCACCAGCAAGATAATAAGTTGCCCAATTTTATCGGTTATTTTGGGAACTATTTTTACTTCGGTGGTAATTTTACGTTTTCCTTCCATCATAAAAGAAGTATAGCTTATTTTTGTTAATTTTTGAAGCAGAAGAGAGTTAAATCCACCGTTTCTTTTTCAAGAAGAGAATTAAAGTTGAAATAATCAATACATTGATTGCCAGAATTAACCAAAATCCCAAAGGATTTTCTTTAAGCGGCATATAGGTGGTATTCATGCCAAAAATGCTGGCTACGAGTGTTACCGGAAGCATGGTAACCGAAATAGCAGTCAGTGTTTTCATTATTTCATTGATGCGAT
>PEXU01000042.1 GCA_002774635.1 Candidatus Kerfeldbacteria bacterium CG08_land_8_20_14_0_20_40_16
TGCAGAATGCATAATTTATAATGTATAATGATGGAAATCCCAAGTCTGAAATTCCAAATTCTAAATAAATTACAGTTTACAAATCACAAATTACAAGAGTTTGGATTTTGAATATTGTGATTTAGAATTTATTTGGGATTTAGGATTTGTGATTTGGTGCTTTAAAAAATTATACATTATACATTTTAAATTATAAATTAAATCATGAAAATTTTAGTAACCGGCGGCGCGGGCTTTATCGGTTCCAACTTTATCCACTATTGGTTAAAAAACCACCCAGACGACAAAATAGTGAATCTGGACAAGCTTACCTATTGCGGGAATTTAGAAAATCTAAAAGAAGTTGAATCTAATAAAAACTATCAGTTTGTAAAAGGTGATATCTGTGAGGGAGAATTGATCAATAAGGTGATGAAAGGAATTGATAAAGTAGTCCATTTTGCGGCGGAAAGCCACGTCGATCGTTCTATTCTGGAACCTTCTACTTTTATCCAAACAAACATTATTGGAACTCAAATCCTCCTGGAAGCGGCGTTAAAGAACGAGGTAAAGCATTTTCACCATATCTCAACGGATGAAGTGTTTGGCGCTCTGAAACTGGATGATCCGGCCAAATTCAATGAGAATACCCGTTATGACCCTAGAAGCCCTTATTCTGCGTCTAAAGCGGCCTCAGACCACCTAGTGATGGCCTACCACATTACTTACGGTTTGCCGGTAACCATTACCAATACCTCTAACAACTACGGCCCCTATCAGTATCCTGAGAAACTTCTTCCCCTGGCAATTACCAATTTAATTGAAGGCAAGAAGGTTCCTATTTATGGAGACGGAAAATATGTCCGAGATTGGCTTTATGTGGAGGACCATTGCCGGGCGATTGACCTAGTTTTAACTAAAGGAAGGATAGGGGAGACTTACTGCATTGGAGGCCTAACGGACGATGTCAATAATCTGGAGCTGATTAAAAAGGTATTAAAGATAATGGGCAAGGATGAATCGGTGTTGGAATACGTTAAAGACCGGCTCGGCCATGATCGGCGCTATGCGGTGGACTGGAGCAAAGCCAAAAATGAGCTGGGCTATCAGCCGGAATGTGATTTGGATACCTATCTGGAAAAAACCATCCAGTGGTATCAAGCAAATGAAAGCTGGTGGAAGCGTATAAAATCAGGCGAATACCAAGAATACTATCAAAGACAGTATGGCAAGTAGCTCATTGTCAGTTTATATTCCATTTTATTACTGGGTTAAGTAAGATTGATAATTTTCAATTTACAATTTTACAATTTCCAATAAATTATCAATGATTTAATTTTCAAACAGAAAAGAATACTAAAATATTAAGTTTGGAAATTGAAAATTGTAATATTGTAAATTCAATGAAAATTAAAAATTAGAAATTGTAAATTTTCAGAAACACCTAATTCATGAGCAGCTCTAAATAATATTTAATTAAATGGCCACAAAGTGTCTTATCTTAGGAGCTAAAGGAATGCTTGGAACAGAGCTTTCTTTTATTTTTAGAGATTATCACCCTATTCTTTGGGATCGGGCAGAACTTGATATTACCATTGAAAATGATGTGGAAGAAAAAATCGAAAAGCTTAAACCGCAGCTGATTATCAATTCCGCCGCTTACACCAATGTTGATGGAGCGGAAACTAATCAAGAAGTGGCAAATAAGGTTAACGGAGAGGCGGTTGGTTATTTGGCAAGAGTAGCGAAAGAACTGGATGCCGTGCTAATCCATTATTCCACAGATTATGTTTTTGATGGCAAGAATAAGGAAGGGTACAAAGAAAATGACCCAACAAACCCAATTAATGCTTATGGTCAGTCGAAATTAATCGGCGAAAAAGCTCTCCGGGAGAATTGCCGTCGTTATTATTTAATCAGAACATCCTGGCTTTATGGCAAGATTGGAAATAATTTTGTTGAGACAATAATCCGATTGGGTAAAGAAAAAAATGAGGTGAGAGTAGTGAATGATCAGTTTGGGAAACCGACCTATGCCGTTGATTTAGCCCAAAGAACTCGGGAATTAGTAGAGGAAAGAAAAGAATATAATATTTACCACATTACCAATGAAGGCGTCACTTCTTGGTATGGTTTTGCCAAAGAAATCTATAAACAAATAGGATTGACTACCAAAGTCATTCCGGTGGGAACTTCAGAATTTCCTCGGCCGGCCCAACGGCCTAATTATTCCAGCCTGATCAATACCAAATTGACGCCGTCCCGCCACTGGAAAGAAGCGTTAGCAGAATATTTTGCTAAGCGTTAAATTTTCATTTTAGTTCCAGCTGGTAAAGCCTGGTGGGATTATTTTTAGACCCTTTAAAAATAATCCTAGCTTGTTTAACATCAACCATAAAATCGCTATTCGGGCAGTTGACCAGGTCAATAACATTTCTTTTATCTCGGCTGTCCAATTCGATTGTTTTTATAGTCTCGGCTTGATAGAAAACGATCCAGGCGGGATCGTAATTCCAAGCCACATTCTCGATTGGTTCGCTGGATCGAATCAGTAATTCCTGTCCCTCTGTTTCTAAATCCAAAACCCAAATTTCAAATTCATTATAAAAGATGATTTTTTTCTGATCAGGTGACCAATTGAATCCTAAAACGCTGGGATTTAATTGTTTTAAATTAATGGCTAGTTCTCCTTGAAGTTCAATCAGGGATAGTTGATGATTATTGCTTAAAAGAGTCAAAAAATGATTCGCTCCGTTTTCTAAAGAATACTCAGTGCTGCAGGGCAAGGTTAGCAACTCTTGCCTGTTTAATTTGCCATCCAAACCAGTTTTTTCAAGAAGACACTTTTTTTGATCGCGGTAGAGGTAATAAACGTTTTTGGAAAAAATAGTATAATCTTGGATCAAATCGTCAATTATTAATTTTGAACTATTTTTAGCTAAATCAATTTCGTACAGTTTTCCATCACATAATCCGTAGATAGCCTCACTTCCCGATGGAGCTTTAAGCGTGGAAAAATTTAAAGCGCTAATTTTGCTTAGCGCTAAAGGTTTCTGATTAGTTTTAAGAAAAATTATCTGGTAATCCCGTTTGTTATCTTGCTCCTGCCATAGAAAAAGGTAACTATTATTTTCGGAAAAAGAAAAAGAATAGCTCCCGTTTTGCACCAAGGGTAATCTAGTAATCTCAGAAGAGTCACTTAACCTTTGCAGCACAAAATAAAGTTTGTTTTGTTCATTTTTCGTTAAATAAGCAAGGGAAGAATTATCCGGAGAAATTTTAAACTGGTCGATCTGCTCATCCAATAACAAACTGGGAGAGGAATTTTTAAACAAAGTGATTCTGTTAGTCAGCGTGGCCTGATTGGGAAAAACTAGGAGTTTCTTTTCCCACTCATAGTAACTCTCTTTCTTAATTGTAATTTGGTATTCCTGGGGAGGAAGATTCTTAATTATGGCCTGGGTTTTATTCTTAATTGTTTTGCCGTTTAAGACAATTGTGGCATCGCGGGGATTGGAATCAACGTTAAGGACGCCCGTTCTCACGATCTGGCCTTTTTTAAAGTCGTAACGATACCCTTCGGTATAAAAAATCAATAAGGGAGCGATTAGAATAAAAACGATTACAAAGGTATAAGCGTAAATTCGACGGTATTTTAGTTCCATTTTGACCAGATTTTATTTAGTGGTAAGATATAGACATTAGGCAGTTGCAATATTTGTTATTGTAACATATTTTGAGTAATTATAAATTTTTTTATGGAAAAATTCGTTATCAACGGCGGTCAAAAACTAAAAGGAGAAATCAAAGTTTTGGGAGCGAAAAACGCCGCTACCCCGATTCTTTCCGCAGCGATGATTGCGAAAACACCCTCCCTAATTCGAAACGTTCCTGATATCGGAGATGTCCGAAAAATATTGAAAATTTTTAAAAAAGCAGGGGCAAAAGTGGAATGGCAAGGAAAGGGAACCGTAAAAATTGAACCGGCTTTGCTTGATGTTTCCAAGATTGATCAAGATTTGGTTTGTCAAATGAGATCTTCTAGTTATCTTTTGGGAACAATTGCCATCCAGATGGGGGAACTGACTATTCCGTTGCCGGGCGGCTGTAAGCTAGGAACCAGGCCAATGGACGCCCACTTTCTAGCCTTAAAGGAATTGGGGGTAAAAATTACCCAAAAAGGAAACTACTATCATTTTAATGCCAAAAAAATACATGGGGGTGAGATCGTAATGAGTGAAATGAGTGTCAGCGGCACGGCTAATGCTATTCTCGCCGCGGCCCAGATTGAAGAAGAAGTAAAGATTTATAATGCGGCGGCTGAACACTATATTCAAGATCTTTGCTGGTTTTTAGAGCAGGCAGGAGTCCAAATAACCGGCATCGGCACCCACGAACTGCTTATCAAAGGAAGCGATCAACTGGCGGGGGCGGATTACGCCATCATCCCTGACCCGATTGAAACGGGAACTTTTGTTGCTTTGGGAGCGGCGACACAGTCAAATTTAACAATCAAAGATGTCGCCGTTGATTTTATGCGGCTGGAATTCCAAAAATTTAAAGAAGCAAATGTTCAGTATGCCGTCAGGAATAAGCGGCTTTCCGCTAACAAAAAATATTACCTTTATGATTTAGAAACAAAGCCCTCCCCCTTAAAAGCAGTTAAAAAGGTGAATACTATGCCATATCCAGGATTCACCTCTGACCTTTTGCCTCCTTTTGCCGTTATGCTTACTCAAGCCAAGGGAACTTCCCTAATTCACGAGTGGATGTATGAAGGCCGTCAGAAATATCTTGACGAGCTAATAAAAATGGGAGCGAATATTACTATTTGTGATCCCCATCGAGCAGTAATCGTCGGCCCCACGCCCTTGCAGGGAACCGACATGACCAGTTTTGACATCCGCGCCGGAGCCACTCTCGTGGTAGCGGCAATAGTGGCTAAAGGAGAAAGCCGAATTTTAGGTATTGAGCAGATCGACCGAGGGTATGAGAGGCTCGAAGAACGCTTAAAAAAGATTGGAGTCGATATTTTAAGAATAAAAGAACAAAATGGAAGATTATCATAAAGCACGGCCATTAATTAGACGTTCCCTGAAGATTTACCTTAATCTCATTGTTATTTTAGCGGTGTTTTTAACCGGCGTATTGATTGGTGCCTGGAAAGTAAACCAAATTACGCCTTATCAAGCGGCCGAAGCAATAATCAATAAGGCAACTTCTCATTTATCAACGGAGAAAGTAGATTTCAACATATTTTGGAAAGCATGGGATATCGTTCAGAATAAATATGTTGGTCGCCCAGTCGATGAAAGAAACCTTTTTTATGGAGCAATGTCTGGTTTGGTGGCAAGCCTGCAGGATCCTTATTCTGTTTTCTTTAATCCCGATCTAACCCAAGCCTTTAATCAGGAGATCAGCGGTACTTTTGATGGGATTGGCATTGAAATTGGAATAAAGAAGAATCAATTGGTGGTTATTGCCCCCCTGCCCGATTCACCCGCCGAAAAAACTGGTATTTTAGCCGGCGACAAAATCATGAAAATTGACAGTGTTGATACTAACACCATCACAATTGATACCGCCGTTAATTTAATTAGAGGAAAGGAAGGCACGACCGTTAATTTGTTAATTGAAAGAGAAGGCGAGAATGAGCCGTTGTCTTTTACCGTTACCCGCGAGGTGATCAAAGTCCAGTCCATCACCTGGGAGATAATCGACAGCAATATTGCTTATCTTAAGATTTCCCATTTCAACGAGGACACAGAAAAGAACTTTCAAAAAGCAATTAATGAAATTATTTTAAAAGAACCTAAAGGCATTATTTTAGATCTTAGAAACAATCCCGGTGGGTATTTAGATGTTGCCATCGACATCACCGGATCGTTTGTCGAAAAAGAGAAAATAGTGGTGATTGAAGATTATGGGGATGGTCGCCGGACCGAATACAAATCTGATGATGGGGGCAGTTTGTCGAACTATCCCGTTGTTGTTTTGGTTAACAACGGTAGTGCCTCAGCGTCAGAAATTATGGCTGGTGCGCTCCAGGATTATGGAGTTGCTACCATTGTGGGCGAACAAACTTTTGGTAAAGGGTCAGTACAGGAGTTAACAGAATTTTCTGATGGTTCTTCCCTAAAGCTTTCCGTTGCTAAATGGTTGACTCCCACCGGTCGTTCTATTAATGAAGAAGGAATCAAGCCTGATGTTGAAGTTAAGCTTTCCGAAGACGATTATAATAGTGATCGTGATCCTCAACTGGAAAAAGCGATCGAAATTTTAACAGGGAGTAGCAATAGTTAAATTAAAATTTAGCGTAATGGAAAGAGCAAGAGTTTTTTTAAAAATATACGGACAAGTACAAGGAGTAAGTTTTCGGTACTATGCTCAAAATATTGCGCGAAAATTGAAATTGAGAGGCTGGGCAAAAAACGAAATTGATGGCACAGTTATTATTGAAGCAGAAGGGAAAGTTGAGAAGCTGAAGGAACTGATAAAATGGTGCCATAATGGGCCTGCCCTGGCGGCTGTTGAAAAAGTTGATGTTCAATGGAAAGAATTCAAAGGTGATTTAGGGAAATTTGAAGTGCAATTTTAATTAAATTGAATTATAATTAATAAATTATGAAGGTAATTTTTCTGCAAAACGTATCGGCTCGCGTTAGAAAAGGACAAGTTAAGAATGTTTCCGATGGATACGCTCGAAATTACTTGTTGCCCAAAAAACTGGCCATTCCCTTTACTAAACAGGAAGAACAAAAATTAGCCAGAATTAGCGAGCAGCGGACTAACGAAGATAACGCCAAGCAAAAATTTTTTGAGGAAGCAGTTACGAAACTGAACGGTCAAATTATTTATTTTGAAGTCAAAGCCAGTGAGGATGGTACATTATATGGGGGATTAAGTAAGAAGGATTTAGTTGAAAAAATTGAAAAATTGTTTAAAATAAATATCAAAGAAGAAATAATCCAGCTAGAAAAACCCCTAAAGAAAATTGGTCAGCACAAGCTAAAATTGCAATTTACTCCTGATCTTGTAGTTGAAGTTATTGTCGAGCTGAAAAGATCAACTAAATAAAGCAGACTTTTTGTTTAAAAAGAGAAGTATTTTTTATAAAATTCCATGCCCAAAGCTAAAACTTCAAAATACATATTCGTCGTCGGCGGGGTAATGTCTTCCGTCGGCAAGGGGATTACCTGTGCCTCAATTGCCAAAATTTTACAAAGTAAGGGATTCCGAGTAGCCACGGTTAAATGCGATATGTATGTGAATATTGATGCTGGCACAATCAGACCCACGGAACACGGTGAAGTGTTTGTCGGTGAAGACGGCATTGAAGCCGACCAGGATTTAGGAAATTATGAACGCTTTACTGATAACAACTGTACCGCCGAGAACTACATTACAACGGGACAGGTTTATCAGGAAGTAATTAGAAGGGAAAGAAATCTTGAATATGATGGTGAAGACGTAGAGGTGGTTCCCGATATCCCTAATGAAATTATTCGCAGGATAAAACTGGCCTCCCGCCGAAACAAAGCAGAAATTACCGTGGTGGAGATTGGAGGAACCGTAGGCGAGTATCAAAACATTTTATTTTTGGAAGCGGGTAGAATGATGAAGTTAAAATATCCATCAGATGTGATTTTTGTTTTGGTGAGTTATCTACCGATCCCAAAGAAAATTGGAGAGATGAAGACAAAACCCACCCAATACGCCGCGCGCACTTTAAATTCCGCTGGCATCCAAGCTGATTTTATTATTTGTCGTTCCGAAAAGACGCTGGATGAACCAAGAAGAGATCGGCTGGCAATATTCTGCAGTATCGAGAAGGGGAACGCCATCTCTAATCCTGATCTTGACTCGATCTATGAAGTCCCCGTTGTTTTTGAAAAAGAACACTTAGGCGAAAAGATTTTAAGTAAATTTAATCTAAAAGCAAAGCAAAATGACCTTAAGGAATGGAGACGGCTGGTTAAAACGATTAAGACCGCGGAAAAGGAAATAAAGATTGGGATAGTTGGTAAATATTTTGGTACGGGCAAGTTTACTTTGGCGGATTCCTATATTTCTGTTATTGAAGCAATAAAACATGCCTGTTGGTATCATAAGCGTAAACCCATCCTCACTTGGATCGATTCTGCCGAATACGAAAAGAATCCCCAAAAAATACGAGAATTAAGTAAATATGATGGGATTATTGTACCGGGCGGCTTTGGTTCCAGAGGAATCGAAGGGATTATTCGGGCCATCCGCTATGTAAGAGAGCACAAAATTCCTTACTTGGGGTTATGTTATGGAATGCAGCTTGCCACTATTGAGATTGCTCGGAATGTTTTAGGCTTAAGAAAGGCTAATTCTCTGGAAATTGACCCCAAAACCCCTCATCCGGTCATTCATTTGAATCCTTATCAAAAAAAGAATATTCAAACAAAAAGCTACGGTGCTACCATGAGACTGGGCGCTTACCCTTGTGTGTTAGAGCCAGAATCATTAAGTTATAAGGCCTATAAAACAAATAAAGTTTTGGAGCGACATCGACACCGTTATGAATTTAATAACAGCTACAAAGCTAATTTAGCCAAAGCGGGCGTAAGGTTCGCCGGTATTTGCCCGATCAATAATCTGGTAGAAATAATGGAATTAGTTGATCATCCTTGGTTTGTGGGGGTACAATTCCATCCTGAATTTAAATCGAGACCGCTGAATCCACATCCTCTTTTTAGAGAATTTGCGGCAGCTTGTCTGAAAGAAAAATAGATTTTGGGTAAATAAAGAAGGCGTTTTACCAAACACCTTTTTTATTTGCCAGTTATTATTGCCTCTGGGGAATAACTTCGACCACTTTAGTGGTTCTTAATTTTCCATCAAATTTTTTCAGCTTTTTTTTCTTAAAAACAACCTGTCCAGCGGTTAAGGCAAATAAAGTATCGTCGGCCCCTTTTGCTACATTTTTGCCAGGATGGAATTTTGTTCCTCGCTGTCGAACAATAATCATTCCGGCTTGAGCAAATTGATTGCCGCCAATTTTTACTCCTAATCGTTTTGATTGAGAATCTCGCCCTAGTTGAGTCGATCCTCCTGCTTTAGTATGCGCCATATCCTTAAGTTAATAATTTAATCTCATAGTAAATCATGTATTAAGAGCTGTCAATATATCGCAAATTATATTTTTTTGGGATGAAATAAGATTAAAACAACCACAGCAATTACAAGCAGAAATCCTAAAATAATTCCTGCGGTTAGATAAGAGGTTTTTTCCACCTCGTTAACATTGATGAGATTTAATTCATTTTTTATTTTTGTTATAAAATCAGAATTATCGTAAGTTAATGAATAACCGTACTGCGCTTTAAAACCATCGGTAAGACCATCATTGCTGGTGTCGGGATCATTGGGATCACCGCCAATTTTTTCTTCTACTGTATCTGGTAAGCCATCTTGATCAGTATCCACACCGTTTGATTTCCGAGCATCGTCAATCGCTTGAATAATGTTAATATCAGCCGTTCTTTTGGGAGTAGCATTATCATCGCGCAGGGGATCGAAGCCATTTTTTATTTCGAAATCATCGGTAAGTCCGTCGTCATCGCTATCTGGATCATTGGGATCTGTTCCATTTTGTAATTCCTCCTCATTAGGCAGATTATCATTGTCGTCATCGCGCTTAGGAACGTTATTTTCTGGCGGAGTGTTGGTTAAGGGGGTATTAGTATTTAAATTGATGTTGTTATTAGAATTTTGATTAAGATTCTGATTAAGATTGACATTAATATTACTATTAATATTCTGATTCTGATTCTGATTCAAATTACCTTCTGAAGGAGGAGTAGAATTTAAGTTATTGTTTTCATTGATGTTATAATTGCCGTTAACATTTTCATTACCATTGGTACCATTGATGTTTTCATTAACATTTGCATTGGTATTAACAGGAGGATTCCCGTTAATATTTTGATCTGGTACCGGTGGAATTTCGCCGGTATTGTTTACGATTATATTGTTAAATTCACTCAAATAAGAATAATTATCATTATCAACCGCCACCGCGTATACCCGGTAGATCCCGTCAATTGACTGATTGGTACTCCAGGTATATTGCCAGCGATTCCCGCCGATATTATTGCCGTTATAAACAAAGGCAAAGCGACCACTTACTTCCACAAAATGAAATTCCACGCGGGGTACGGTTACATTGGTTTGAGCGGTTGCTTGGATATTACCGCTTAAAAAAGCATTATTGGAGGGCTCTAAAAGCGCAATGATTACATTTGCTCCTTGGGCAATTTTAGGATTCAGAAAGAACAGGCTGAATGAACAGATTGAAGCAATAACAAAGGAAGAAATTGCGATGATGAATATTAAAGTAGGAAATGATAATCTATTTTTCATTTTTCCTCCCAAGAAATAATGGTATATTCACCGCTGGTCGGAAAACTTGGTGGTGGACCGTAAGTAAGATTGGGGTCAAAATTTAAATGCCTTAAGTTATATCCGGTTCCATCGGTATAGGCAAAACCGTAACGCTGATTAGTGGCAATAGCGCCATAAAGAGTCAATATGTCACGATAAACGTTATCAGCGCAATGAGCGGGATTTTGTTGGTAAGCGGAGCGGTTCGGGTAGTAAAATCGGGTAACTGCTCCCTTTTGAGCGATGAGTGCGGCATCAATCTCTAAATCATCCTCGCTATAAAAACCGACCGCCACATTAGTTTGGGCAATTAAGCCTATTACGTTGCTCTCATCGTGATTGGTATATTTAAGATCATTATTAATAATGATATTGGCATTGGCCGAAGCAAGTGGTTCTCGGGCGGCAACAAGAGTCATTTTATCATTGTCAATTTGTCCATCAACCCAGACATCATCCTCAATAAAAATTAATCCATTACTAGGAACTGCTATGCCAAGTGAACTAGCACCTTTATAGGTAAATTGAGTTTCCGTTGCAATTGACCAAATATCGGAATAATCATACCACCAAGAATACCAGCGGTAGCGGCAATAAGCTTGGCTGGTTACCTTTTTAATATCCACCGTGTGATTGACATTAAAATGAACATGATAACCTTGGGTTCCAGAACTGGTAAGGTAAATTCCGCCCTCAATGGCCTTTGTTTTCACAATCGCTAAATCAGCAGTTATCCCATTAAAGTCAAGGGGGGGAACAGGAAAGGTTCGACCCGCCGCAAATACATCTGGGCGAGCGGGAACCGATTGGGGAGGAAGAGGATCTTGGGGGGGAACATGAGTATGGACCCCAAATTCTTGGGAACCCCCGTGATCAGGATCATCATATTTATCTTTAGCGGAAGAAACGATATTATGGGCCAAACCATCGAATCTTATTCCGTCATTGGAATGAATTGGACCCCAGACTTCGGTGCCCTCACCAAAACGCATTTTATCGTTTGCCACCACGGCGTAGGTAGAGAAAGAGGGGATCCCCATTTTTAACACTACCGTCGTAGTTAAGTCCGGTTGGTCCAAAAGATAACCGGTAGATTCGATAGTAATGATAGTCGATCCACTCTCCGGAGCGACAATATTCAAACTGAATTTGCCGATCACATTGCCGTTGATATCCCGGTAATCATGAAGATAAGGCCCTGGTCCTCCCGTACCGTCGGTAAAATCATCCGGTACATGAGCCAAATGCCAGCGGTAGTAATTAGCGCCTGCTTCCGCTATCTCCAATATTTTTTGTTGCCGAATCTTAAAATTAGTCGCTTTCGCCTGGCTGATAACGTAGGAAGCAGAGGCGGTCAAAAGAATAACCAGAATGCCGAAGAAAATCAATAAAGTAATAAGAGTATATCCCGAAAAGGGAGATTTCTTTTCCGTTTTTTTTCTTTTGGCTGGTCTCCTTTGCATCTTATAGATTTGTTTTAAGATTTCTGATCATTACGCTGGTTTCGATTGAAATTGGATCCGGAGGAAAATTAGGTTCAACATCAACAATAAACTTTAAATGAACCAACTTTACTTCGTTTAAATTAATTGGGTAAGGAAACGGATCTTCAGTTCCGGTATAATTTTCATCAAAATAAGTAAATATTGCGCCTTGATTTCTAACATTGGTAACTACTGGGGAGATTACTTCATTTTCAGAAGGATATTCAACTGGGTTCACAGTAGGCTCAACCACCCCTTTCTTAAAATCAATACCATCTAAGAAGTAGCGAATTCGTTCCCGATCACCATCATTATCAATATCAGCATAGAAGATTATTGATTGTTCTTGAGCACCTTCTAGTAAGTAGGCGCCATTGTCAGCGTTTTGTGCCTTTCTTAATTCTTTGGCTAGGGAATCCATGACTTTTCTTAAGGTGTCTTGAGCAAGCGCTTGATCGCGTGATTGCGTAAAAACCCGGTTCCCTTGAACAATAAATTGATATACAATTGTACCGACAATGCCAATAATACCCATGACAATAATCATTTCAATAAGAGTGAAGCCACTAATTTTATGCTGGCGAAACATAGGAGCTGGTTATAAAGGAGTTAGAAAGTATTCCACTTGCGAAGTGCCGTTAACCGTTGCCGAGGTATTAAGCGGCTCATAACCATCAAGGGTAAGATCAAGAGAATAAGTATCATTATTCAGGTTGCTAAAGAAAACTTGTCCCGGAGGGATGCAAGAAGAAGTGTATCCAATTTTAATGTCAGAAATCACCGGCGTATAAGCCAGATCTTCCGTACTTAGGAAAACTTTGTAGCGGATGTACTGATTACCACTATGAGCAGCCTGGATTGCAGAACCGCTACTGGGATAAAATGTGTCGGAAGTACCATCTGGTCCAACAAAGTTCCAAGTGTGGTTATCGTTATTGGTCGCTATTTGAAACTTGACACTTCCGGTACCTGATTCGGGTATTTGGGAAGACGGAAGCCAAGTCAATGTGCCAAAATTACTGGCCGTTCCGGTATTAAATGATGAAGAGATTAATTCTCCGCTGGAAGCATACGCTACCTGAAGATAAGAAATAGAAATATCGTCTAAAATGGGAGTAAGAAGGGGATCGGTAGTGGCAAATACCACCCGGAAAAGTAAATCACTACCGGGATTAGCAAAAATATGTTCCTCCCCGGGGATCACAGGATCAAAATTTGATCCGCCGTTGGCAGACAAAAAATAATTAATCGTTTGATTATTAAGAATTTCAGTAGCAGTTAGAGTTGCCCTAGTGATTCTTCCGGCGTTGCTGTTGAGTTTGATTGTCTGAGCGGTTCCTTCGGGAAGATACTGCCCGTCCTGTTTTTCCAGAGTCACTTGTCCCAGATTAATGTCCCAATCCGCTGTAGTTACTGAGGTATCCCGATAAGTATTGGAACTGAAATCCTCAAAATAATTATTGTTATTTTCAGTGTAATTCAAGGTCAAATTACCGGGAGTACTAAAGGCCTCAATATTTCCATCATCGCTAGCATATTTAGTTAAATCGCTAAATTCTTCTTGACCCGATCCGCCGGACCAATCATTTTGTTCAAAAAAACCAAAGCCCGTAACTTTAGTTTCTTCATATCCTGTTTTGGAAAGTATTGCCTCTGCTCCGGTAAGAGCGGTTTTGGTTCCGGTGTCTTTAATCGTTACTCGTAGTGAATTTGCCGTGTGAGGACTTAACACTAAAGAGGTGTTTTGAGCTGTATCCGGCAAGATATTCAAAAGAATCGGAGGAATAATACCCGCCACGTCATAATCGGCGGATGTTTCCAGCAAGGTGTAATTATCCCATTCCAGATCTACTAAAGAGAGATTACCCTGGTCATTAGTAGGAGGCTCTGATGAATATTTTGGTACATCCGGATCAGTACCGATCAGTCTTTCTCCCCAAATAGCAAGAGGAATATTGGGAATGGGGGCACAAGTATCATCGACCGTATAAACATTTAAAGTACTAATCGAATCAATAGCGAAGCTTACTTCAGTTACCTCTTCTTCAATAATTGATAGATTTGGCTTTACCGGATTAGGAAGGCTGATCGGATCGATAGCATAAGTTGAATCCCGGCTATATCCCACTTTAGTTGCTTCAATATGATACCCTTCGATACTTGGGGGCAGGCTTAAAACCTGTAAATTGCCATCATTGTCAGTGGTATTAGTAATATTAATTATGGGAATAACCGAGTTGTTAGTTATGTTTAAGATAGCTTGGGGAACAGGCAGGCCGGAAGAATTAAAAACTTTAATTAATAACGATCCGGTTGATGCGGCCGATTCTAACCCTTTGGGAACAACCAGAGTGGAAAGCAAAACAGGATCAGCTCTCGGATTGTTCCATTTTATACTTACCTCCGCTTTTTTATAGTCATTGGGTACCGTATCAACCGGTTTGCCAGGAATGGTGCCTAGAGCATTTCCGTCAAAGGGATCATCGATATAATCTACTCTGGTCTGAACAGTAAATTCAAAATTGCTCTGATTAATTGTTTGATTAGCGGGGATTTCACCATGCGGCCACCCCGTGGTTGTTCCCACCGCAGCGTAGGGCATATTTCTAATAACTTCCAATTTTTCATTGGCGATGGCGGTAGCAATGACTTTTGATCGCGAGACGGCCAGGGCCTGAATCGCCTGATCAAATCCACCAATAATAAAAATACCAGCAGTCACAAAAATTCCAATTACCACTATTAATTCAATTAGTGTAAATCCGCTGGTTTTTTTCTTTTTGTTCATTTTCATTCACCCTAGACTATTATAACACAAATATTCAAATCGCCTAGCTTTGTTGAATTGACAGTTTAAACCAATCAAGATATTTTGATTGCAGGAGGGAAACTAATCCAAAGAACTATGGGAAAGATAATCTATTTAGATCACGCGGCCACTACTTACCTAGACCCAAAAGTCAAAAAAGCCATGGAGCCGTATGAGCGAGAGTGTTATGGGAATCCTAATAGTGTCCATAGTGCCGGAAGAAAGATGTTGTTGGCAGTTGATCAGGCAAGGAAAAACGTTGCCGATTTTCTTAATTGTACCACTCGAGAAATTGTTTTTACTTCCGGTGCAACGGAAAGCAACAATTTTGCCTTACGGGGAGTAATTAAAGCTTATCAGGCGAACGGGGTAAAAAATCCTGAGATAATCACTACGCCAATTGAGCATCCCTCTATTTTTAAAACCTGCCAAGATTTGAAAAAAGACGGTGTTGGAATCAAATACCTTCCTATTGATCAGGAAGGAATAATTAATTTAAAATCGTTATTCAAACTGGTATCCTCTGCTACGGTATTAGTTACCGTAATGTATGTTAATAATGAAATTGGAACCATTGAGCCGATCCGCGAGATTGGGAAAATCATTAAAAAGATAAATGAAACACGAAAGTTACCAATTATTTTTCATACGGATGGAGTGCAGGCTGCCCAATATTTAACTTGTGATGTTGATTATCTGCACGTTGACCTACTTTCTTTATCGGGGCATAAAGTACATGGTCCCCAGGGAATCGGTGCGCTCTATGTCCGGAAGAATACTCCATTAAAAGCGATTCAGACCGGTGGTGATCAAGAGTACGGGCTAAGAGCTGGTACTTTGAATGTCGCCGGGATTGTTGGCTTTAGCAAAGCTTTAGAAATTGCTTCGCGCTCGAAATCCGAGAACGCAAATAAGATCAGTAGGGCAAGAGATTGGATGATCAAAAAACTTATTGCTGAAATTCCAAACATCAGAATTATCGGGCCGCAGGGAAACAAAAGAATACCCAGTAATATTTACTTTCGGGCAAGGGGGATATTAGGTTCAGATGTTGTTTTTATGATGGATAATAATGCAAAAATTGCTATTTCCACCGGCTCCGCTTGCAGTGCGGGTGCGGCGGAACCCTCCCTCGTACTTTTGGCGTTAGGCTTAGATGCTCAAAAAGCTAAAGAAGGGGTAAGGGTAACTCTGGATAAAAACAATACCCCCTTGGAATTGAAGGTATTTATTAACTCTCTTAAGAAGATAATCAAGGAGATCGGTTCTCAATAATTCAAAACGGATTCTCAAGGTTTAACGGGCTGTTATTAGTCACCGCTGTTTTTAGTTCCAGATCGTCAACTACTTTTTCAAATAGCTGCTGGTTAATGACTTCTTTCTTGCTCTGGATTAGACTGGGGTCGATCGTTTGTTTTTCTGCTATTGGCAAATATAGATACTGATACAGAAAAAACAAAATATAAAGAATTCCAATCAGCATGATTAAATAAGCAATTTTAACACCGTTTCTTCTAAGGAAGGGTGGAATTTTTTTTAATGAAAATGAAAAATTTAAATCCATATTATAGCCAATATACTTTAGCAGTTATGTTAACTGAAATTAAAGAATTACTGGTTGTTAAATCAACTTCGTTGCTTAGTTTAGAAAATTTAGCGCTGGCATTAATTGATTCAATTATTACATAAAAAGGCTTTCGATTAATTTCCTGCATCCAGTTCACTAATTCCTGATAAGTAGTAGTAAAGTCAATTCCCAGCGCACTAACCATCAATCCAGAGTCTAAAGGAGTGGGATTGGAAAGATTTAGCACTTGATCCTTTAAACCATTATTTTGAGCAAGTGCTTCCAGGGCGGTAATTAGTTCCAGTGTTTCATTGCGGGAGAAAATTGCCGGCGTAATTTTTTCTTTATTGGACTCAATTTCTTTAATCTCCCTCTCTAATCGGACAATATTCTGACGTTGCTGAAAAATAAATTCATAATTTACTCTCTGATCATAAATATTCTGACTTAGAACTTCTATCTTTTTTTGAAAAGGAAGAACAATAAACACAATAATAATTATAATGATCAGAAAGAAAAAAGAAGTAAGAATATATAATTTTATTTTAGGCGTTATTTTCATTGATTTTCCAATCCCGTCATTACGGTGACTAATTTACCACTTAATTCGAAATTAATATTTACTTTAGTAAGAAGGTTAGAAATAGGAGACTGGATTTCGGTGAAGAAATCAGAATTCTCTAAACTGTCCTTAAAATTTAGTAGCGCATCACGAGTAGCCGCCTTACCGGTAAATTTAAATTCAGATGTATTTTTCTGCAATACAAACGAAGATAGGGTAACCCCGGGAGGTACCAGGCTAGATATATTTTTCAATTCTGAGGTCCAGTTGGTATACTCAGATTGGATCTGATTAATATTAATTAATAAATTATTAAAATTTTTTACAGACTTTTCTAAGTCAATCGGTTCCTCTTTCTCAATATTTTGTTTTAGGGCAAGGGTTTCCTGAGTAATACTATCTAGCTTGTTTTCTAACAAAACTTGGGCGATAAATAAAAATGCGACTACAATTAGTAAAACAGATAAAAAAATAATTGATATTCTTCTTAACAGAGAATAGTTTTTTTGAAAGCGGTTTGCTTCCTTTTGAACGGGAGAAATAAGATTAAGGGTAATCATTTTTAATCGCTTTTAAAGCTAGACCAATCGCGGTAGCAAAAGATGATTGGTTTTTACCAGTCAAAAATGTAATGTTTTTCTTTCCTAAATTAGTAAGCGAATCGCCACGCTGGGTAGTAATTTTTAATGATTGAAAAAGAACCCGATCCAGTAGCTTTAAATTTGATCCTCCGCCAGCCAAGATTATTTTATTAATTTGATTGCCACCCGGGTAATGCTCTTTATAGAAGCTAATAATCTCCCTGATTTTACTTAATAAGTCATCAACAACCTGCTGTAAGGCAAGGGCCACTTTTCCTTTTCCGATCCTCGGATCAAGCCCCGCTAATTTCTTGGCTTTTTCTCCTTCTGCTTGCGAAAGTGATAGATTTTTGCTGATTACATCAGTCATTCTGTTTCCGGAAATAGTGGTAATCCCAGAAGTAAATTGAATTAGGTTCTTATCAAAAATTATAAAACTGGTTCGATCAAGACCAAAATCAATTATTAGACTTCCCACGTTGCTATTTTTTAGATCAAAGGAGACTAAAGATCTAGCAATTGCGATTGATTCGATTTCTAAAATAATTGGAACGAGATTGGCTTTCTTTAGTGTTTCTTGATAGACGTCCACTATATTTTTCGGGGCCGCTCCAACTAGGACATTCAGTTTTTTAGCATTAGGGCCAGCCTGTTCCTTAATAATCTGCCAATCTAAATACATTTCTTCAATAGGAAATGGAATATGATTCGCTACCTCAGACTTAATTAAAGATGGTTGCAGTTGCCCGTTCTTTTTTGGCACCTGAATAACCTTGATAAAACTTTGATGTTCTGGTAAGCAAGCAATGGTATCTTTACCTTTGATTTTATGTGGCTTAGCATCCTGAAGCAGTTTTTTTAAATAGGGAACAAGAGCATCCGATTTTAAAATTTCGCCGCCTTCTATTAGTCCTGCTGGCAGAGTAATTTCATTTATTGAATTTACCGAAATCATTTTCCCTTTTCTGGTCAGAGAAACAGCACGCAGTGTCCGATCGCTTATATCTAATCCAAACATACTCTCTTTTTAGATTACAAGTTATATCTTAATTTTATAAATTATTTTTTGATTAGTCAAAGATACTCAAATAGCATTAACCAAGGAATAGATAGGCATTACCACTGCTACCGCCACTGCCCCCACCGCAGCACCTAAAACAAGCATCAAGACCGGTTCGATAATTGTGGCAAGATTACCCATTGTTTGGGAAACTTCCTCTTCGTAAAAATTGGCGATTTCCTCAGAAATTGTATCCAGGGTGCCAGACTCTTCTCCGATATTGACAATTTGTGTTATGAGTGGGGGAAATAATTGGCGGTCTTTTTCTAAGGTGTCTTTAACCGATACGCCTTTTTTGAGTTCTTCAGCAGCATTAGCCAAATATTCTTTATAGTAGATATTACTGGATGTTCGAGAGATAATCTGGAATGTTTCTACTATGGGAATATCAGTCTGTAATAATGAGCTGAGACTCCGGGAAAAATTGGCAAGATTTATTTTTTTGATAATGGGACTCACAATCGGGAGTTTGAGTAAAATCTTATGAAAAACTCTTTTACCGCGGTTTGTTTTTAAAAAACGAGCAAGCAATACCAATAAGATAATAATAGCAACTGTGAGATAAATTCCATTAGTAATAATAAAATCAGTTGTGCCAATCATAATTCTGGTCGGCAGCGGCAATTTTGCTCCAGACTCCGCATAAATGGAAGTTATTTTCGGTAAGACAAAGATCAGCATTGCGATTCCGATAGCAACCATGGCAATCAAAACTATCGCTGGATAGGTTAAAGCATTTTTAATTTTAGTTCTGATTTCATGTGATTTTTTTAATTGGATGGTTAACCTTTTTAATGCTTCATCCAATTTTCCACTTGCTTCGCCAGCGGCGATCATACTTATGTAGGTTTCTGAAAAGACTTTAGGATACTCCGATGCGGCTTTAGACAAAGGAGAACCTTTTTCTACGTTTTTTTTCATATCCTCAATAATTTGTTTAAAACGCTTGTGTTCCATCTGAATCTCGATTATTCCCAATGCTCTTGCTAAAGGAAATCCGGTTCGCACCATTACTTCTAGTTGCTGAGTAAAAAAAAGCTTATTGACCAAATTTATTGGGGCGTGTTTCGCTAGAAAACTCAACTTATTTTTTTCCGATGATTCTTTATTTTCCTTTTTCATTTTATTATTCCATAGTTACTCTTAAAACTTCCTCAATAGTAGTTATTCCATTTTTTGCTTTAATGAAGCCATCCTGATTCATAGTAAGCATTCCCTGCTTTTTTGCTTGTTCTTCCAGTTTTTCGGGATTGGCCTGGTTAATAATTAGCTCCGCCATATCTTTAGAAACTTCCAGTATTTCATAAATTCCGATTCGGCCCTTATAGCCTTCGTGGTTGCATTCTTTGCAGCCGTGACCGCGATAAAAAAGAAGAGGAGTGGTTATTTTAGCGGATTCAATTGCATTTTCTCTTTCCAACACTTCCAGGATATTTTTAAAATCGAGTTGTTCTTCTAATTTTTTAATACTGTCCTTACTTAGTTCATAACTTTCAATACAATGAATACAAATTTTTCTCACTAACCTTTGAGCCATTATTATGTTGGTGGTCGAAGCAATCAAAAAAGGAGGAATATTCATTTCGGTTAGTCTCGGTATGGCGCCTACCGCGTCATTCGTATGAAGCGTAGATAATACCAAATGGCCGGTCATGGCGGAATGTACCCCAATTTCGGCAGTTTCATTATCGCGGATTTCCCCAACCATTATAATATTAGGATCTTGGCGGAGAAGCGCTCTTAGTCCTTGAGCAAAAGTTAATCCGATCTTTGGGTTAACTTGAGTTTGGTTGATTCTTAGCATACGATATTCAATTGGATCCTCAACCGTTGAAATATTGACCTTCGGGCTGTTAAGCATGTTCATAATAGTGTAAAGCGTAGTGGTTTTCCCCGAGCCGGTGGGACCCGTAACCAAAATCATTCCGTGCGGTCTTTTAATGGCATTCTTAATAATTTTCAGTGGTTTTGGCAGAAAACCAAGTTGTTCCAGTGTTAGAATTTGAGCTGATTCATCAAGTAGCCGAAGTACGATTTTCTCGCCGTCAAAAACGGGAATAATTGATACACGAAAAGAAACATCGTATTCCTTACTCTTTATTTTAAATCGTCCATCTTGAGGAAGACGATGTTCATCGAGCTTTAAATTAGAAAGTATTTTTACCCGTGCGACAACTCCAGAAAGAATTTGCTTGGGCAAAGTCATCGCGTCTCGGAGCACCCCATCAATTCGATATCGAACGACTACCTCTTTTTCCGTTGGTTCAATATGAATATCGGAAGCATCTTCAAAAATGGCATATTCTAAGATGGTGTCAACAATTCTGATTACCGGAAGGTCGCGCGCTAATTTTTTTAAGACCCCTTTTTCGGCAATTTCTCCCGCTTCTTCTTTTTGAGTTATTTCATCCACAGTTGCTTTGAGACCCTTATGATATTGTTTAAGAACCTCCTGAAGCATAGTGGGGGTAGTCAAATAAGTCTTTACTACTTTTCCAGTTTTCTTTTCAATAAAATCAAAAATCTCTAAATCTCCTGGATCAAGAGCGGCGATTTTAATTTCCTTTTCAGTTTGATCGAATGCTAGAATTTTGTGTGTTTCCGCGATTGTTTCAGGAATCAAATTCAAAATATCTTTTCGGATGGTTACATTCTCAAGATTAATAAAGGGAACTTTAAGCGATTTAGCATAAAGATCAAAAAGCGTTTCTTCGCTGATGGTTTTTTCTTTATGCAGATACTCTTTCCAAGGCTTATTCTGAGCAAGTGCGTTTGCTTGTGATTTCTTTATTTCTTCTTCCGTGAAAATCTGATTTTCGAGCAGTAATTGTTCTATTTGTTTTTCGGTTAACATAGGAGAATTATTGTTTTGAACTGGCTAAATTAAAATTGTTGAATAATTCAACAATCTCACCCCGAACGATATGAGGGGTCTTTAAAGTTAACCAAATTAGATCCCTCGCTGCTCAGGATGAGAGCGTTTCTTATTATTCAACGCTCTCAAATTATATCACAGATTGCTCCGAAAGTCAATTTTACAAAAAATTAGTTTTTTAATCGTTTTGTTGAAAAATTGGATAAAATCACTACTTTCTCAGATCATAAACATAAATAGAGAAGCCGATTTTTGCATCTGGTTTTAGCTTTTCAAGCCAAGAGTAGGGGCGACCCTCTTCATAAAGCACGGTTACACTAATTGCTACTACACCGTTAAAACCTTTAATCTGATCTAGATCCTTATCTTTGGGGATTGGCTTTCGATTGAAATTATAGTAATTAATATCAAGAGAACTCAAAACTCCTAGACATATCTCGTTAATGTGATTCTTTTCTAAATAGTGTTTTAGTTTTAGGATATCTTGGCCCCAATCGATATTAGAATCAACCAGATACCTCGGGCCGTTTGAGGGGCCACCAACTAATTCATTAAAATAGACTAAAAAATTAGGATATATTCTTAAAGTAGAACTAATATAAAAAATAAGTAGTACCAATAGGAATATCCTCCAGACTTTCAACCGGCGCGGTTTAATTGCCGTTAGACTGCTTGCGAAAATGATGATAAAAGGATAAATAGGCAGAATATGCCGGTGCCCAATGTTTATCTTACTAGTTAGGGCCCACAAGAGATAAACAAGGGGAGTTAAGATGAAAAGCCAGTGGCTAAACGGCGTTTTTCTAAAAAAAGAAATTAAGTTTCTTGATTTTCTTAACAGCTTTTCCTTGAATTTTGTTAAAAATCTTTTTTTAGCAATATTTATTTTTAATTCACGATCAAGATCAGTTCTAAAAACCGCTTTTATTAATTTAAAGTTGAATAAACAAAAGCCGATTAGAAAAAGCAATAAAAGAGGAACTGAAGTTTTTATCAAAAAAGTGCAGGGAAAATAGTACCAAAAACCAAAATTGGAATAATGACCAAAAAGATAAGAAGTGTGACCCCAGTAGTCATGGGAGAACAGGACCCACAATCCCTTAAAGTAATGAAAAGCGGGAATCGGAATTTTTTTTGCCAGTTCATAAATAATTGCCCCGCTCTTTGTAGAAGGATTGGTGAGAATTAAAAGTTCTTTCACTAAAAAAGGCTCGTCAGAATAATCAGCTAAATTAGTTACCGAAGCTTGTTTTTCAAAAAAAGTGCTGACATCTTTATCCTCAATTGGCCGTTTTATCTCAAATCCGTAGACTAGCATAATTATCGCTGCCGTGGTCAGCATAACAAATAGAATAACTAAGCAAATCCGGCGATAATTTAATCTGTTTGAGCTAGAATGAAATTTTTTTAGAAGCAAAAAAACAATCAACAGTGGAAAAAGAATGATTGCGGAAAATTTAACAACCTGAGCAATGGCAAATAAAATACCAAAGATAATCAAATGTTTTCTGGAGTAGGATTGCAAATATTGATCCAGGGCATATATTGTTAAAAAAAGGAATAAGGTAAGCGCTAGGTCGGTTGTTACATATCGGGAATGGGCAAGAATATTGGGTTCAAAAACATAAAGTACCAATGCAAAAAAAGCCGCCGTATTTCCCCATAGCTTCTTTACCCACTTGAAGATAAATATCCCAAGTATTAAACTTAATAATATTACTGGGATTCTACCGAGCAATAAGATTAAATCGGCGTCAACTAGATTGTGGTATAAAAATTGTCGGCCAAATTCCCATTGATTATACTCATTCCAGGATTCATGATTAGTAGGAAGTCTCAAAGGGAGAAAAAGAAGGGGAACAGCACTAATTTCCTTAAGCAAAGGGGGATGCTCGGGGTTAATTCTAAAATCGCCGGTCCTTAAATAAGAGTAGCCACTTGCTAAATGAGCACCTTCATCAACAGTCTGATTTTCTTGAAGCGCTGAGGTAAATTCCAGAAAAAACATGACGCTCAGTAGAATTATTACCAAGAGGACAGAAGGAAATTTAGAAATCTGTAATTTATTTTTCATCCGCTACAATTGATTGCTATTAAAACTATAATGAAAAATTTATTAATTCATCGACTAATTAATACTCTCAGAAAACCGCTAAAAAATAAATTCTTTTCTTTTGCTATTCTTTTTTCACTTTTTTCTAATATTGGAATCTGGGTTTTGATTTATCTTTACATTCAGCCGAACAATGAACCAATCTCTCTTCATTATAACATCTACTTTGGCATCGATCTAATTGGCGAATGGTATAAATTATATTTTATCCCGTTAAGCGGATTAATCATTATTTTAGTAAATTACCTAGTGAGTGCTATAATATATTCGAGTAAAATGGTCCTCGCTTACTTGGTTATCGGAGTCACCGCTTTTGTTCAAATTTTATTGGGCCTGGCAGCAATTTTAATTATTTTAGTCAATATTTAAAACCGAATGAATTTTTCAGTCAGCTTCGATATTATTAAAATATTATTTCTGGGAACTATCTCTTTTGTTATTTCAATTTTATTAACTCCTATCCTGACTCACTTTCTATATAAGTACAAACTGGGAAAACAGATTCGTTCCAATGAGTCAACTCCCGTGTATTCCAAGCTTCATCAGAAGAAATCCGGTACCCCAACCATGGGTGGAATTTTGATTTGGTTTACTACCCTTAGTCTGGCCCTGATCTTTTATTATCTCGGTCGGCATACCGGAATTCCCTTCTTTCATAAATTAAATTTTCTTACCCGTTCGGAAACCTTGTTACCACTGGGAGCATTAGTTGCTTCGGCCGTAGTGGGATTATTAGATGACATTTTTAATATCAAGAAGGTTGGTACTAAAGGGGTGGGAGGATTAACCGTCAAGCATCGTTTGTTGCTTTATACCATAATTGCTATTTTTGGAGCTTATTGGTTTTTCTTTAAATTGGATTGGGACGTTATCCATATTCCTTTTATGGGTAACTTTGCCATTGGCTGGTGGTATATCCCCATCTTTATTTTTGTTATTGTTGCTACTTCGTTTTCGGTTAATGAAACGGACGGTTTAGATGGTTTAGCCGGAGGAGTACTACTTTCCTCGTTTGGTGCTTTTGCCGCTATTGCTTTCTTCTTGGGAAGAATGAATTTAGCGGCATTCTGTACGGTGATTGTCGGAAGCCTGTTAGCGTTTTTATGGTTTAATATTCCTCCTGCTCGTTTTTTTATGGGCGATACCGGGGCGATGGCGCTCGGAACAACCCTAGGCATTGTGGCCATGCTAACCAATTCGGCGTTTATTCTGCCGATTATTGGATTTATTTTAGTTATTGAGTCGTTTTCGGTAATTATTCAGATTACCTCCAAGAAGTTACGAAAGGGAAAGAAGGTGTTTATTTCTTCCCCAATCCATCATCATTTAGAAGCAATTGGCTGGCCGGAATCAAAAATTGTGATGCGGTTTTGGATTATTTCGGCGGTGATGGCGGTATTGGGCGTAATTGTAGTGTTAATCGACCGATCCTAATGGTAATGCTGGTTGATTCCAATAAACTGGCAAGATTTTCTAATCTTAAATTGGCGATTTCAACCAAGCGATTTGGAAATCTTTCTTTTCAGCATTTTTATTTAAACGAAGAAGATACTAAGCAGAATCGATCCCAGTTTTTCTCTGCGCTAAAGATAAAGGCTAATCAGGTGGTAAATATTGCCTTGGGTCATACCGCGCGGATTTTTTGGGTCCAAAAGAAAGATGGTGGAAAAGGAGCACTTAACAAATCAAGTCTAATCTCTTTTTACGACGGTCTGATCACTGTCGAAAAAAACCTTTTCTTGATGATTACCATTGCGGATTGCTTTCCGGTTTTTTATTTTGATTCCCAAAAAGAATGCATCGGATTGACTCACTCCGGTTGGCGAGGAATATTAGCTTGTATCAATCGTCGGATGGTTGCGGATTTCAAGAAAAGGGTAAAGAGTAACCCCAAAGATATTCTGGTATATATCGGACCAGGAATACAACGTTGCCACTTTGAAGTAGAAAAGGATGTCTTTAATCAATTTCACTCCGCTTTCGGAGAAAAAATCGCCTTTGAAAAGAATAATTATTTCTGGGTGGATCTTTCGGAAGCAATAAAAGTTCAATTAATTGAATCAGGGATTAAAGAAGAAAACATTGAGCAATCAGCATATTGCACTTACTGCGAGGAAAAACTATTTTCTTCCTATCGCCGAGATAAAAAGAATTATATTGCTCAGGGAGCGATTATTGGATTAATTGATTAATTTATTATCTCACTTTTACCATCCTCCGCAACTAAAGATTAAGGATGTCTTCTAAGAGGTGATAATAATATTCCTTCTTGATGATTGTCGTGACTATAATCTATATTAGCTGGACATTCGGGGGATAAGAAAAATCGGACTTTACAAGGGCTCTTAATCAAAAAGCCCTTTTGATTATAAGGTAGCGAAATGATATACTTTGATATGATTATGAAGCCTTCCGATTTAAAAGGAAAAAAAATAACAGTAATGGGATTAGGAATCCTAGGCGGTGGTACTGGCGTAGTGAAATTTTTAGTAAAGCACGGTGCCAAGGTTTTGGTTACTGATCTGAAATCTAGAAGGGAATTGGCCAATTCTTTGAAACAGTTGAAATCCTTTCGGATTCAGTACGTGCTGGGTCGGCACCGCCTCTCGGACTTTATTGATTCCGATTTAATAATAAAAAATCCGGCCGTTCCCAATGATTCAAAGTTTTTAAAAGCAGCTGCCCGGCATAAAGTACCGATTGAAAATGATGCCAGTCTTTTTTTTCAATATTGTCCCGTGCCGATTATTGGCATAACCGGAACTAAGGGTAAATCGACAACCGTTGCTTTGTTAGAAAGAATTTTAAAAAAAAGTGGCATTCTCGTTGTTTTGGTGGGACATAATACTACCTCTGTTTTAGATCGGATTGAGTTAATCAAACCGAACTGCCTGGCCCTTTTTGAATTGTCCAGTTGGCGGTTAGAGGGATTGGCAAAAACGAAAAAAAGTCCCTGGATCGCTGTTGTCACAAACGTTCTGCCTGATCATCTTAATACTTATCGGGGAATGAAAGAATATCAAGCGGCCAAAAAAAATATTTATCGCTTTCAAAATAGCGGCGATTACGTAATCCTTAACAAAGATAACGAGATTACCAGAAGTTTTGGAAAAAAAGTCCCGTCGCAGCGTTATTGGTTTTCGCTAAAGACATTTTCGAAACAGAATGGGGCATTTGTTAAGGATGGTAAAATCTTTTTTAGCTCCAGAGGAAAAGTTAGTTTAGTTGCCAATCTCGCTGATCTAAAAATAAAGGGCGACCACAATACTCATAATGCATTAGCGGCAGTGACAGTTGCTAAGCTGCTGAAGGTTAATAATGAAGATATTACCAGTGCTCTTTGCAGTTTTAAAGGAATGCCCGGCCGGTTAGAACAGATTCGGGTTTTAAGGGGAGTAAAATTTTATAATGATACGGCAGCGACTAATCCCGCTGCTACCATCTCGGCTCTCAGATCTTTCAGGCAAAAAGTGACTCTGATTGCCGGCGGACAAAATAAAGGGTTAGACTACTTCCCATTAGCGCAGGAAATTGCGAAAAAAGTAAATGATTTAGTTCTTCTCCCTGGATCGGCTTCAAACGAATTAGCGAAACATCTTAATTACCTTGATTTTTCTTTTGGTCAAAATGATTCTTTAGCTTTAGCTCTTGGCGCTGCTTACCGGAAAGCAAAGAAAGGTGATATTATTCTTTTTTCTCCTGGCGCGGCCAGCTTTAATCTTTTTAAAAATGAGTTTGACCGGGGCAATAAGTTTAAAAAGATTGTAAATAAACTTCCATGACTGAGACCAGACTTCATCAACCTGATTATACCCTTATCGCTGTCATTTTTATCATAATCATTTTCGGATTGATAATGCTGTCATCGGCCGGTACCGTTGTTGCTTATCAGAAGTTCGGTGACAGTAATTACTATTTAAAGCGCCAACTATTATTTGGAATATCGCTTGGCCTAGTCAGCCTTTTTGTTGCTTCTCGAATTGATTATCATTTTTGGCAAAAAACCGCCTTTCTTCTAATGGCTCTAACAATATTTGCTTTGGTAATCGTACTGGTTCCTTCTTTGGGTTATGAATTAGGAGGAGCGCGGAGATGGATAAATTTTGGCGGATTTGTCTTTCAGCCCTCGGAATTAGCCAAGCTTACTTTTATTCTGTATCTGGCTACCTGGCTTTCTAAAAAAGGAAAGGAAATCAATAATCTTACTTACGGCTTTGCTTCCTTTTTAGTTTTATTAGGTCTAATCACAGTGTTAATTATGTTGCAACCAGATCTTGGAACGATGACCGTCATTGCCTTTGTGGCAGTGATAGTTTATTTTGTGGCCGGCGGTAGCATTAAACATCTGATTGTAATAATGTTGATCGGGGCCGCAATTTTTGGATTGCTGGTACAAATTGCTCCTTATCGCGCTGCCCGTTTTACCGTTTTTCTTAATCCCGAAATGGATCCTCAAGGAATTGGCTATCATGTTAATCAGGCCTTGCTGGCAATTGGATCAGGTGGCATATTTGGATTGGGCCTCGGTCATTCTCGCCAGAAATATAATTATCTTCCGGAAGTAACGGGTGATTCGATTTTTGCAGTGATTGCGGAAGAATTAGGCTTAATCATTTCTATCGGCCTAATATTGCTTTACTTAGTATTAATGTTAAGGGGATTCAGAATTTCTCGGGCCGCTCCCGATCAGTTCGGTAAATTAGTGGCGGTAGGAATTACCTGTTGGTTTACTTTTCAAGCGCTGGTTAATATTGGTTCAATGGTTTCGATTTTGCCCCTTACCGGAATCCCTTTGCCGTTTATTAGCTATGGAAGTTCGGCCATTGTAATTTCACTTCTGGCAATCGGAATTTTAATCAATATTTCAAAACAGACCAAAGAATTAGAATTAAGTTCCTTACCAAGGGCAAAAAAATGAAAGGATTGATTAGAACAAGTCCTGCAAACTTCTTCAACTTAAAAGGATTGAATTTTAGTGATTTTATAAATAAGCAAAATCAGGTTTGGGATATTATAATAAATCTGGCTGATTATCTTGAAAAAATAATCATCAGACGGCAGCTATCCAAAAATATTCAACTTCACTCTTCGACCGCGATATTAGGCAATAAAATTAGGATCGATGCTGACGTAATCATCAGCCCCTTCAGTTTTTTAGATGCCAGCAAGGGCCCAATTTGGATTGGGAAAGGGGCTAAGATTCTTTCGGGAACTAGAATCAGGGGGCCCGCTTTGATCGGAAAAAATTGCCAGGTTAATGGAGAAATAAAAAATTCCTTAATCTTAGACGAAGCTCATTCTGATCATTTATCAAATTACGTTGGCGATAGTATTGTCGGCAGGAATTGCCGTTTAGGATGCGGAACGATATTAAGCAATAGGCGTTTTGACCGAAAAACAATTAGGATTAAAATAAAAAAACAAAATATTTCTACCGGCACTGATCGTTTAGGAGCTATTTTGGGCGACAAGGTAAAAACTGGTTGCCATTCCCTTTTGGGCCCTGGCGCTCTAATCGGCCCAGATTCCTGGATTGGTCAGCAAGTCATAGTAAAAAATGAATATATTGAAAAAGGTCGATTATTAGTGCTTAAACAAAGCATCCGAGTTAATAAAATCAAATTATGAAAGTTGTTATTACCGGCGGAGGAACCGGCGGCTCAATCACCCCTTTACTGGCTATTTATCAAGAGTTAAAGAAACGTGATAATTCGTTCCTTTTTATTGGCGGTCGGTTTACAATTGAAAAAGATTTTGCTGAAGAAAATGGAATACCATTTCATTCCATTGCTTCGGGAAAATTAAGGCGCTATCTTGATTTAAGTAATCTCCTCGCGCCGATATTTGTTTTAATCGGATTTTTTCAAGCGTTGTATCTATTAATAAAAAATCGTCCGAATGTAGTAATTGCCGCGGGAAGCTTTGTTTCGGTACCGGTGATCTGGGCCAGTTGGTTATTAAAGATTCCAGCTCTTATACATCAATTAGATATTAAAAAGGGATTGGCTAATGCCCTAATGGCCCCCTTTGCTACAAGAATAACAGTTACTTTTCCCTCATCTTTAAAAGATTTTTCCAGAAAAAAAACGGTACTAACCGGAAATCCAGTACGAGATGACATTTTTCTAGGTACCACCCAAACTGCGTATCAGATTTTTAATCTTAAAAAGGAGGTACCGACTTTACTTATTTTAGGGGGCGGTACCGGGGCCCTAGCGATTAATAAAATAGTAAACCAATCCTTAAGTCAATTAATTTCATTCTGTCAAATCATTCACATTGCTGGCAAGGGAAAAAATATATTTCAAAATGATAAGCTTAAAGAAACTTATCGGCCTCAGACATTGGATACCGTGCTGGCTGACGATAAAGATTTGTATCACAAAGAAAAGACTTTTGAGCATTACCATGTATATGAATTTTTGTCCGATGAGCTAAAACATGCTGTTCAGGTAGCGGATCTAGTAGTGACCAGGGCGGGAATCTCCACCCTTACGGAACTGGCCGCTTTAGAGAAACCATTGATAATAATTCCGCTTCCCAATACCCATCAGGAGGAAAATGCGAAATATTTTGAGCGAGAAAACGCAGCTTTAATCTTAAATCAGCATTTACTTACCCCGGAACTGTTTACTAACTTTATTCATGATTTATTGAGAAATAAAGCTAAGCGTGATGAATTGTCAGCCAATATCAAGAAGCTGTTTAACCCTGATGCCGCCGCTAGGATAACTAACGAGATTTATAAAATTGGAAAATAATGAATCTTGAGAAAGTAAAACGAATTCATTTTATTGGGATTGCCGGCATTGGAATGAGCGCCGTGGCCGCCATGGCTAAAAAACTGGACTATCAGATTAGCGGGAGCGACGAGAACGCTTATCCGCCGGCTACCCTAGTGCTTGACGCGAATAATATTTTTTTCCATAAGCAGTACAAAAAGGAGCACATCCAGGGCCAGGATCTAGTGGTAATTGGGGCCGGTCAGGATCCGGATAATAACCTTGAGGTCAGAGAAGTGCAAAAGCAGGGGATTGAAGTAGTTTCCTTTGCGGAACTGCTTTACCTTTTCACAAAAGATAAGTTTAGAATAGTGGTGGCCGGAACACATGGCAAAACCACCACCGCTTCTCTCATTGCCTGGGCTTTAAATTCAACAGGACAGAAAATCGGATTTTTTATCGGCGGTTATGTAAAAGATTTTAAAACGAATTACTCCTTGTCCCAATCAAATAATTTTTTAATAGAGGGTGATGAGTATTATTCCTCCTTTTTTGATAAGCGGCCCAAGTTTTTGCATTATCACCCCTCGCTTTTAGTGATTACTAATTTAGACCTTGACCACTATGATTATTATCGGAATTTAGACGACCTCATTGATAAGTTTAAAAAGTGTATAAAAGCAATGCCGCCGGACGGCGTTATTGTCGCCTGTCATGATGATCAGAATGTCAGAAAGCTTCTGAAGCGCTCGGAGAGGAAAATTATTTGGTATGGACTGAAGGGAAATCAGCAAAAATGGAAGGCAGAAAACATCATTTACTCCGGTGACTCAATGAGTTTTAGAGCAAGGAATTTAGAGACCAAAGAAAAAGAAAAGATAGATTTAAAAATTTTAGGCCAGCATAACGTTCTTAATTGTCTGGCCGCCCTAGCGACATTGGATTATTTAGGAATTTCCCTACGAAGTTATAAGGAAAATTTACTCAAGTTTCAAGGATCGCAACGTCGATTTGAAAAAAAAGGTGAAGCTAAAGAAATAATCGTCATTGATGATTATGCCCATCATCCTACCGCGGTCCAAGCGACTATTGATACGGCCAGGGCGGTTTTTCCCAATCGGCGCATCTGGGCGGTGTTCGAGCCTCATACTTTCAGCCGGACCAAAGCAACCCTCGAACAGCTGGCCCACTCTTTTTTATCAGCGGACCAAGTGATTATTCCGAAGATCTATCCGGCCCGGGAAAAATTCAAAAAAGGAGGCATTACCGCCCAAAAAGTAGTTGACGAAATTAAGAAATATCAGCAAAATGTTTATTATCTGCCCACTCAAGGCGAAGTGGTAGAGCACTTACTGAAGGAATTGCGGCCCAAAGACGTAGTAATAATAATGGCAGTTGGTGTTTTTAACCAAGTTGCTGATTTATTATTATCAAAAATAGAAAATGGATGATTTAGCGATGTTAAATAAAAAACTGGACGGACGGGTCAAATCTCAACGGCCGTTAGCGCCGTTTACGACCTATAAAATTGGTGGTCCAGCCGATTATTATTTCAAAGCGGAAAACCAAGCGGACCTCAAAAATGCGGTTCTGGCGGCAAGAGAATTGAATCTGCCTTTTTTTATCTTGGCTCGGGGAAGCAATGTTTTAATTTCTGATAGTGGCTTCAGGGGTCTGATTGTACACAACAAGCCCCGTCAGTGTACAGTGAAAGGAAATAGCATTGTTGCGGATTCCGGAATTAATTTGAGCCAATTGGCTAATTTTGCCAAGGAAAATTCTTTATCTGGAATTGAGTTTGCGGCCGGAATTCCGGGTAGTCTAGGAGGCGCGATTAGAGGGAATGCTGGCGCCTGGGGCAAAGAAATGAAGGATTTAGTTAAGAAAGTATTGATCATTTCAGAGCAAGGTGTATTTAAAGAAAGTAACCAGGAACAGTGTGAATTTAAGTATCGTGATAGCGTCTTCAAACACAATTCCGAAATTATTCTATCCGCCGAGTTGGGATTGCAAAAGGGGAACAAGGACGAAATAGCCAAAGAAATTAGGCGGATCGTGAAGGAAAAGAAAAAAAAGCAGGAATTTAAATTGCCCAGCGCCGGCTGCGTTTTCAAGAATCCCCTTGTGGATTATTCGATATCTGAATTAATTCAGAAAAAAATTGATCCCGAGAAAAGAAAGGCCGACGGCACAATTCCCGCTGGTTACCTAATTGAGGAAACGGGATTAAAGGGAAAGCGAATCGGAGACGCAATGGTTTCAGATATTCATGCAAATTTCATTGTGAATCTTGGAAAGGCGACTGCGGAAAACGTAATAATCCTCATTGGAATTATTAAAGAAAAAGTAAGGGGTCAATTTGGAATTCAACTTCAGGAGGAAATTCAATATGTGGGATTCGATAATTAAATCGACTAAATAAAACAATGTCTTTATTCACAAAAGTCTTTGGCGACCCAAACAAAAAAGTTCTCGATCAATTACTTGAGAGAGTTGTTGAGGTAAATAAATACCAGCAGGAATTTAAGAAGCTTCCCAACGAAAGTTTTAAAGCAAAGACCGAAGGGTTCAAAAAACAGGTCAAATCAGGAAAGTCGCTGGATGAAATTTTGCCCGAAACCTTTGCTCTGGTGCGCGAAGCAGCTAACCGGACAATTCATCAGTTTCCCTATGATACCCAGGTCTTGGGCGGTATTGTATTACACCAAGGGAAAATAGCGGAAATGAAAACCGGAGAAGGCAAAACTTTAGCCGCCACCATGCCACTTTACCTAAATGCGCTGAAAGGAAAAGGGGCTCATTTAGTGACGGTAAATGACTATTTAGCTCGAAGAGATACTGTTTGGATGGGCCAGATTTATCATTTTTTGGGGCTGTCCGTGGGATGTATTCAGCACGAAAGCGCCTTTGTTTTCGATCCAGCAGTGAAAGCCAGTGATAACCAGACGGAGATGTCATATCAGGTTGATATAGATTTTTTAAGATCAGTGAAAAGGAATGAAGCATATCAAGCAGATATTATTTACGGTACAAACAATGAATTCGGCTTTGACTATTTACGGGACAATATGGTCAGCAGTATATCACAAATGGTTCAAAAAGGGCTTAATTATGCGATTGTTGACGAAGTAGACAGTATTTTAATTGATGAAGCGCGCACTCCCTTAATTATTTCTGCACCGGCCGAGGAAGCAACTGAACAATACTTAAAATTTGCCCAATTAGCGGAAAAGCTAGAAGAGGGCCCAGATTACAACGTTGATGAAAAAATGCGCGCTGCTACTTTGACGGAACAGGGGATTGCTAAAATGGAAAAATGGCTTGGGGTCGGTAACCTTTACGAAGCAGGGGGAATTGAATCAGTGCACCATGTCGAGCAGGCTTTGAAAGCAAAAGCATTGTTTAAGCGCGATCGAGATTACGTGGTAAAGGATGGGGAGATAATTATTGTTGATGAATTTACCGGCCGGTTGATGTTCGGCAGGCGTTACTCTGAAGGTCTACATCAAGCCATCGAAGCGAAAGAAAAAGTGGAAATTAAACAAGAGAGTCAAACCCTAGCCACAATTACTTTCCAAAATTATTTCAGGCTCTATAAAAAATTAGCGGGAATGACTGGCACGGCTACTACCGAAGCGGAAGAATTTGCCAAAATATATAAACTGGAAGTGGTGGAAATACCCACTAATAAGCCTATGATTCGGAAGGATCTACCGGACCGGATCTACAAAGCAGAAGAAGGAAAATTAAGGGCAATTGTAAAGGAGATTAAGGAACGACATACCAAGGGGCAACCGGTCTTAGTGGGAACGATATCAATTGAAAAAAATGAGTTGCTGGGGCAAATGCTGGCCATGGAAGGGATTCCCCATCAAATCTTAAATGCCAAACAGCACGAACAAGAAGCAAAAATAATTGCCCAGGCCGGAAAAAGCGGGGCGGTTACCGTAGCCACTAACATGGCGGGCCGCGGAGTTGATATTATTTTTGGCGGCAATCCACCCGATTCTCATGATTCGGAAAAGGTAAAGTCAGTCGGCGGGCTGTTTGTTTTGGGTACCGAGCGGCACGAAGCAAGAAGAATTGACAACCAGCTGCGGGGCCGTTCCGGCCGACAGGGCGATCCGGGAGAATCCCAGTTTTATGTATCAATGGAAGATGATCTAATGAGGATATTTGGATCCGATCGCATGAAAGCTATTATGGAAAGGCTGGGCATTCCCGATGATTTGCCGATTGAAAATAAGATGATTTCAAAATCCTTAGAGGCGGCTCAAAAAAAGGTGGAAGGAAATAACTTTGACATTAGAAAGCATTTAGTGGAATTTGATGACGTGATCAATAAACATCGTGAGGTTGTCTACAAAAAGCGAAAAGAGGTTTTGAATTCTGAAAAAAAGCCGTCGGGTTATCGGGAGGAAGTAATAAAAATGATTGAGGATGAAATAGAGCAGGTAGTATCCTTTCACACTGATTCCGAAGATGAACGCAGTTGGAATATCGAGGAAATTTATGAAGTAGTGGATACCATCTTTCCCATTTCGATGGAAGTAAGGGTGAAGATGGACGATATCCAGAAGGAAGCAGGCACTAAATTGCAGGACGCTCAAAGCCGGACGCATCTAATCAAATACCTGTTTGATCTGGCTCAAAAAGCCTATGCCGAACACGAGGCGCGAGTGGGAGATCCAAACTTAATGCGTATTTTGGAACGGGCCGTGGCCCTACGGGTAATGGATAACCTTTGGGTTGATCATTTAGCAATGATGGAGCATCTAAGAGTAGGCATTGGCCTTAGAGGATATGGACAGAGAGATCCGCTGGTAGAATATCAAAGAGAATCATATCAGCTGTTTACCAATTTAATAGAGAATATCCGCAGTCAGATTGTCCATACCATCTTTAAAGTTGTCCCTGCTGGCCAAATGGCGCCATCGGTTATGGAAAAGTCTGGTAAGATTATTAAAGCGCCCTCCAAGGTAATGTCAGAGCAACATCAGCATTTTGTCCCACTTCAAGAACAGCCGGCCAATTACGATAGTACTATTGCTTCCCAAAAATCCTCGGAAGCTCTTCCGGGAACAAAAATTTCGTCAGTCGGAAGGCTTAAAACATTAGCCGGCCAAAAAATTGGACGCAACGACCCTTGCCCGTGCGGTTCGGGCAAAAAGTATAAGAAATGCCATGGGGCGTAGAAATATGAATAAATCGATTCAAAATCAAAAAGAATTGATAGAAGCGGTTAGATATGTTACTTCGGAAACGTCAAAGATGGCTCAGAGTATAGTTGGCAAGAACTTTCCAATAAAATCGCTGACAATATTCACACACTCGCAGCCAGAGTTTGAATTATTGACCGAAATACTGACGAAAATTGGAAAACCGTATAACTATAATAATGGGCCGCGAGTCGAGTTATACGAACCGATCGAAGTTGGAGAAAATCATATTACTCATCTACGTATCCGAAAGCCAGACCCTGAACGTCCCCAAGTAGGATGTAATGATTTTGAAACAGATTATGTGACCTTCAAAAATGAGTACTTATCGCAACATTCTAATAATCTTATTCTTATCAAAAGATCAGAGTATGAGATGATTGAGCTGCGAGATAGAGAATTTGATGTACTCGCGTATGTGGTCTCTAATTGAAGTATTCTTATGGATAGAGGAATAAAATCAAGAAATGTCACGGCGCCTAAGTAAAAGCAATGAAAAAACATCCCAAAATCTGCAGTGCCTGCCTTTTAGGAACAAATTGCCGTTATGACGGCAGAAACAAAACAAGCCACGCAGTTATTAATCTTTCTAAAAAAGAAATTTTAATCCCAGTCTGCCCGGAGCAATTGGGTGGTTTAGCAACCCCAAGAGAGCCAGCGGAACAAACCGACCAAGAAGTATTTACCCAATCAGGAAAAGATGTTACTGCCGACTTCGTAAAAGGGGCTAAGGAGGTTTTAAAACTAGCAAAGCTGTTGGGAGTGAAAGAGGCAATTCTGAAGCAAAAAAGCCCTTCTTGCGGAAGTGGAATGATTTACGATGGTACGTTTTCCGGCAGGATAATTAAGGGAAACGGCGTTACCGCTAAGTTATTAAAGAAAACGGAATTCGGGTGATAACCGAGGAAGAACTCTAGGCGCCGCAACCCACTCAAAATAGAATTAAAAAGTGCTATGCTGAATAAGAATAATAAAAAAATCTTTACCCTCTGTATCATTCATCAGCATCCCAAAGTATTGCTTGGAATGAAGAAGCGCGGATTCGGAGCGGGAAGATGGAATGGCTTCGGTGGCAAGGTTAAAGATGGCGAATCTATTAAAGAAGCGGCAAAGCGAGAAGTGGTTGAGGAGGTAGGGTTGAAGGTAAAAGAGCTTGAGAAGATGGGGATAATCAATTTTGAGTTCCAAGACGGATCTCGAGCTGTCGAAGTTCATATATTCCAAAGTAAAGATTTTGAAGGACAAATAGTTGAGTCTGAAGAGATGAAACCGGAATGGTTTGATGTTGAAAAATTACCATTAAAGGTTATGTGGCCTGCTGATACCCATTGGCTGCCGATTCTTTTACAAGGTAAAAAGTTTAAAGGAAAATTTCTTTATGATCATCCTTCTACATCGGAATACTCAAGTCAAATCATAAAAAAAGACCTGTGGGAAATATGAAATTGCAAAAATTATATAAGAGGATTGACAATTGTAAATTTTGTAAAGCAGACGGGAATTTATTTCAGCATATTCACGGATTCGGAGCGTTAAATCCGAAACTAATGTTAATTTTAATAAATCCGACTTATCGAAACTTAAGCTCCCATCCAGGAAATAAAGGTGCAAGATTTCCGTTTATCGGAGTAAGGCAGTTCTGGAAAGTACTGGCAGAAGGTGGACTGATTGAAAAAAAGATTGCAGCCAAACTCCCTTTAAGATCTGAATGGGGTTCCCGACATACTGAGTTGGTGGAAAAGGAATTAATTCGGAATAAATTATTTCTGACAAACATGGTAAAATGCTGTTATGGTCACAGTGCCTATCCAAACAGTAAAGTAATTAAAGATCAAATAAAAAAATTAACAGAAGAAATTAGAATTGTTAATCCTGAGAAGATAGTTGCTTTCGGTGGATTGGTCTATCAGAACCTTACCGGAAAGAAAATAAAACTATCTGAATATTGGAAAGGAAAGAAAGAAAAAAATTCTGAAATAATTTCTGGGTTAAAGATTTCAGTTATACCGTGTTACTTTCCGGTAGGAAGAGGCAATCCCAAAAAGGCCGCAAAAATTCTTAGAAAAATACTGGGGCTGCAGAAATAAAACAAAAAAGTGACAAAGAGGATAAGAATCACAAGGAATATGCTTAAACTTGAAGAAAACAACAAATTTCAAAAAGCAATAAGATTTCTTACAAAATCCATCGGTGATTCAGGAAAAAATTCTAAGCCAGTATTAGAACATTCATTAAGAGTCGCGGAATATCTTTATACTAAAGACTACAGTGAAGATGTTGTTATTGGAGCAATTCTGCATGACATATTGGAAGATACAGCGGTAACGTCTGATGAGATAAGAGACAAATTTGGAATAATGGTAGCAAATTTAGTAGAGGTGAATAGTTTTGATAAGAGTATTAAAGATAAAATCGCACAGTATAAGAAAATGTTTGAAAGATGTCTAAACGCTGGCAGAAACACATTAATTATTAAGGCAGTGGATATTTTGGATAATAGCCATTATTGTCATTTGGCAGAAACCGACGAAATGAGAAAAATGCTGATGAAAAAGATGAAATACTTCATCGATTTATCAACTCAAGTCATTAAGAATGATATTGTATGGCGTGACCTTAATAAGCAATACGAATTCCTGCAGACGCAGAAATAATTGACGGTTTACTATTTGTAAAACTGGAGCAAGTGGTGGAATGGAAAAAGCTATATCAAAGAGGAAAAGATTTAGAAGATATTGAAATAATTGAGAACTTTTTACGGAAAAGGAAATAATATGAAATCAAAAAAAATTGTTACTTCAGCCAGTAGCTCTCAAGATTCAGCAATTAAGAAGTGGCTGAAATATTGGAAAAGTAGAGGATTCAAGATTATAAATTATCCCATTCCAATTAAAAAAATTTTTAGAATGTTTGGCTAAGAATTCATAGAAATTTTTATCAATCGTTACAAAAATGCGATGTTCACTTTATAGCCAATGAGGATAAAGGAAAAGTCGCAGGCTATTTAGGAGTTGGAGTTTTTGCTGAATTGTCATTCACTATAGGGTTAAATTTTTCAAGAAAGAAAAAAATTAAAATACTAATTTACAAAATTCCCGACTCTCAAAGCATCTTTTACAAAGATATCAAGCAATGGATAAAGTTGGGATGGATTAATTTGTTGGACAGTTAAGCCTGAATTGCCTAAGTTAGGCAATTGTTTTCACCATATACTCATCCTGCAGTTTGTATCCCAGCTTTCGATAATAGGCCCTGACTCCAATGCCGGCAATCACGGCCATTTTTTTATATCCTTTTTTTCGAGCCATTAATTCCGCTTTTTCCATCAGCCTTTTGCCGAATCCGATATGCTGGATTTTGCCTTTAGAATTAGCAATTGGTATTAACTCACCATAGGTGTGCAGTTCCCGAATCAGAGCGGCATTTCTTAAAGCGGGGATAAAATGATTTTTATTCTTATCTTCCGGAAAGCGTAAGCGGCAAAAGGCAAAAATAGTGGAGCAATCTCTTGATTCAAAACTTAAAAAAATCTCTTTCCCGCTAGATGCCGAATACTCTCTTTTTACCAGCCGGGCTTCCTTAAGGGTAATTGTTTTTCCGCGGGCTTCCCGACAGCGGATGCATTGGCAGTGTTTTCCTTGCTTATTTAGTTCCTGCTGGATAATCTGGCGAATATTGGTGATTTTCATACCTCCTTGAATACTCTGCTTGGGGATATCCCTAAAAAGTCGGGCAATTCGAACATACGGGGGACAAATCACTTTTATCTGTTTTAGTAAATTTTTTAATTCCTGGTCGTGGTAAGGTCGATACTGTCCTTTTTGCCACATAGTATAGAGCGTGGAGTACTTTGTGACTATCGTGGGATATATTTTTATCTGATCCGGCTGAAAATCCGGATTGCTAAATATGGTTTTGAACATCGCTAGGTCTTTTTGGGGAGTTGATCCGTATAATCCGGGCATCATATGGTAGGTAATTTTGAATCCAGCATCCTTGAACAATTTTGTTGCTCTAATGGTAGCATCTACTTTGTGACCGCGCTTATTCAAATCGAGAACTTGACTATGGGTGCTTTGAACGCCCATTTCCACTCTAGTCGCTCCCAGTTTGCGCATCCATATTATCTCTTTTTTAGATACAAAGTCGGGCCTTGTTTCTAAAGTCAATCCTACCACTCGGGCTTTGGCTTTTTCGTTTTTTCTTTGAGCCAGTTTTAACGCTTGAAATAATTTTTCTTTAGTGCGCTGATCTTTTTTAGAATCATTACCTATTTCAGGCTCGCGAATATTTTGTTTGATAGCTTTTTCTCTAAGTCCAGCATTGAAACCATCAAAACATCTTTTAAGAAACCAAACTTGATAAATTGGATGATGATAAGACCAGGTACCGCCCATCACAATCAGTTCGCACTTATCAATTGAATGTCCGTTCAGGTGGTAGGCCTTAAGACGAGTACTCACCATTTTATAAGGATCAAATTTAAGCGTGCTGGACCGAATCACCGCCGGCTGGGTAGAAAGATAGCTCTTGGGCATTTTTGCTTCCGTGGGACAATAAATACATTTCCCAGGGCAGGGCAAGGGCTTAGTATGCACGCCAATCGAGGCGATTCCCGATAGAGTTCTAATTTTGCGTATTCTTAAGACACTAATCAGTTCGGAGCTTTGGGGAAGCGCTTTGCGCTTAATCAGTTGCCGCAGCTCTGCCAAAATGATAATGTTAGCAGGGAACTCAATTTGATATTTTTTGGCAAAACGACTTTTTAGATTACGCAGTTCCTCAGGACTGGCAACCTTTTCCTTTATTGCCGTTTTAATAAGTTGAATCAAAATTTTGTTCACCCCGATAGAAATTTAACTAATTAGCAGATTTCGTTGATCGATAATTTGAATAACCTGACTTTATCTGAATCATTCTATGGATAATAATACAGCACAATCAATTATTAATAAAACTAGGCAAGATTACGATACAATTGC
>PEXU01000050.1 GCA_002774635.1 Candidatus Kerfeldbacteria bacterium CG08_land_8_20_14_0_20_40_16
TTTAACCGAAGCAATTCTAAGCGATGACAGCGGCTTAATAAAAGCGATCTGGTTTAGACAACCGTTTCTGATTAAATTGATCAAACCCGGAGATGAGTTATTTTTATCAGGAAAGGTAGAAAAAGAGCTTTTGAATTTCCAGTTGATTAATCCAACTTACGAAAAAGTAAAATCAATCCCTTTGCATACCGCACGCTTAGTGCCCATTTATCCTACTACTGCCCGACTGACCCAAAAGCAGATTCGCTATTTAGTTAAGCTTTCCCAAGCCGCCCTTCCCAAAATCAATGATTGGCTACCGTTAACTATTATTGCGCGTCAGAAGCTTATAGATTTAAAAACCGCTTTAAGACAAATCCATTTCCCGGCCAAAGAATCAATTCTTCAAAGAGCGCGTTTTCGGTTAAAATTTGATGAACTGTTCTTAATTCAACTGGGGGCGCTAAGAATTAAGGAGGAATTGAAAAAGGAAAAAGCGCCTTTAATCGGCTTCAAAGAAAATGAAACTAAAAAGTTTGTAGAGAGTCTGCCTTTTCTACTGACTCAGGCGCAAAGAAAAGCGGCTTGGGAAATTCTGAAAGATTTGGAAAAAGCAAACCCCATGAACCGGCTGTTAGAGGGAGACGTCGGATCTGGAAAAACGGTGGTAGCGGCAATCGCCATATTTAATACCGCGCTCAATAAATTTCAATCGGCCATAATGGCGCCCACCGAGATACTGGCCCAGCAGCATTTTGTAACTTTAAAAAAACTCTTTTCCCAATCAAAAATAAAAATAGGACTATTGACCAGCTCGGCCGTCCGGCTAACCGGCAAAAAGGAGATTAAGAAAAAGGAACTATTAGAAAAAAACGAAGATGGAAAAATCGACATTCTAGTTGGAACCCATGCCCTAATTCAGAAAGATGTTAGATTTAAAAATCTAGGACTAGTGACTATTGATGAGCAGCATCGTTTTGGAGTAGAGCAAAGAAAAAAACTTAAAGAAATAAACCTCTCTTCTACTGATTGGATACCTCATCTGCTTTCCATGACGGCCACTCCTATTCCTCGGTCATTAGCGCTTACCGTTTATGGAGATTTGGATCTCTCCGTTCTGGATGAGATGCCGCCGGGCCGGAAAAGAGTGTTCACTAAAGTAGTACCACCTGAAAAAAGAATAAAGGCTTACCAATTTATCAGAATGGAAATAAAAAAAGGACGACAAGTCTTTGTTATTTGCCCTCTAATTGAGGAATCGGACAAGTTGGGAGTAAAAGCCGTCACTACAGAATATAAAAAACTCAGTAAAGAAATATTTCCCGATTTAAAAATTGGTATCCTGCATGGAAAAATTAAGGCAAAAGAAAAAGAACAGGTAATGCAGGATTTTCTTAAAGGAAAACTGGACATTCTGGTTTCAACGGCCGTTGTGGAAGTGGGAATAGACGTTCCTAATGCCACCATTATGATGATCGAAGGATCCGAGCGGTTCGGACTGGCTCAATTGCATCAGTTTAGAGGAAGGGTGGGAAGAGGAGAACACCAATCCTACTGCTTTTTATTTACTGAGCATAGTGGGGCAACAGTTAATCAAAGATTAAATGCCTTAGTGAAAAGTCACAACGGCTTTTATTTAGCAGAGCAGGATTTAAAATTCCGCGGGCCAGGAGAGGTCTACGGCAGCCGGCAGTCCGGCTTTTTGCCTAATTTAAGAATAGCCCGCCTTACCGATTACGGATTAATTAAAACGACCCGTCTGGAAGCGGAGAATTTGTTAAAAGATAGCCCAGAATTAGCTAAATACCCTATTTTAAAGAGAAAAATGGCTAATTTTACTGAATCGGTACATTTGGAATAGCTATGATAGCATTTTAGAATTTGACAATTTTGATCTTTTTTGTATACTTATAGGTTGTATTGCAACCTTGTCCTTTGACTATATGGGAGAGCCGGCGTTTGTCCCTTTGAGCCGGGATCAAACTCTCGGGAACGTTGCTCGCCTGAGAGAACGTTGGCTCTTCCCGTTCCGCAATCAACCTTCCTAAAAAGGAGGGAATTACAATAAAATCCTATAAACTCAAAACCTTGAGAGGAGGCTCGTGATGATGAGAGGAGGCCCGTGAAACCCTTCCTATATAAGACGAACTAAGACGAACCATGTAGGCTCAAAACTAAGACAAGTTTTATCAAGTTTTATAGGGAAGGAGCAACGCGTTATGTGTTTTGCAAACCAAGAGGAAGTTCTAACTGCGATCGGTCAGGTAGATGCGGAAATCGCCCGCTACACACCAGGACGTTGTGAACAATCAATTTCCGGCATGCATATGGCAGATCACTGCTTTGAGCAAGGAACTATGACTGTTACAACATCCTATCTACAACAGATGGATACTCAACGCCGGAAATTGCTCGGCGTTCTGGACCTGATGCAACAAGGAACGTACGGAATTTGCCAAGAGTGCGGAGATAAGATCCCACCAAAGCGTTTGGAGCGCGTTCCTGATGCATTGTTGTGCGTCAAATGTCAGACGAAAGTAGAACAGCCCAGCTAATCGCAATTTGGACCAATTCGTTCTTTCAGCGGTACAATATGGAAATATTTCCTAAAGTACCGCTTTTTTATCACAAAAAGCCCGTAGGCGAAAATGGCCATTTTCGCCTACGTTGATATTATATAAAACCTCCACAATTTATCTTTGTATTCACCAGCATAATCAACGCCAATTCTTTTTGCTCGGCCGATTTGGCTTTTTTTGACTATTATTCCCCTATCTTCAATCCATAAAACATTGCTGGTTAAATCAACCCCATTCAGTTTTTTGTCAATCTTTAAATAACGGCATAGTTTGCCGGGGCCATTGGTTACATCTTTATGCAGGTAAAAATGGCCATTTTCGCCTGCGGTGAATGGCTGTACTGCCCGAATCAAAACCGCGGCAGGATAATCTTTTTTACCAGTTACCACGTTAAAACAATAATACATTCCATAAATCAGATAGACGTAAGCATGGCCAGCCTCTCCAAACATCAACTCTGTTCTGGGGGTTCTTCCTCGAGAGGCATGGGAGGCTTTATCTTTCGGTCCAATGTATGTTTCGGTTTCAATAATTTTTCCTATCAATTTCTTTTTACCTATTTTATGTACTAAAAATTTACCCAACAATTCTTGAGCGACTTCCAAGGTGGGCTGAAGATAAAAACTACGATTCAATCTATTCATTATTGGATAATTTATAACTAATATCTAAATCATAAATTCTAAATCCGAAACAATATCGTTCGACTGAGCTCACGGCGAAGTCTAAATTACAAATTCCAATTTTTCAAACCACACTACAAACCGTGGTTTGAAATTTGAATCATTAGAATTTGTAAATTTGTTTAGGATTTAGATATTCGAATTTAGGATTTAGGCAAAGGCTTCTTTAACCGCCTCTTTAATATCCTTAACCGGATTCACTGCTATTTTTTTCCGGGTGATTATCCCGGAAGAAGTAATTATTCTTCCGAACCCCAGTTTCGAGGCTTCTTCCAGCCTTTTATCAATCTGATTAACACTTCTTACTTCTCCTCCCAGTCCGACTTCTCCTAATACAACCATCTTGCTGTCTAGGGGGATATTCTTTAGGGCGGAAATAATGGCTAAACATACCGCTAAATCAGCCGCCGGTTCTTTTACTTTTACTCCACCAACAATGTTGACATGAATGTCCTGATCGCCAATTCTGACCCCGGCTCTTTTGCTTAGAACCGCTAACAGCAACTGAAGCCGTTTATAGTCGAATCCGGATGATTTCCGCTGAGGATATCCGAAACCGGTTTTAGTAACCAGGGCCTGGACCTCAACTAGAAAAGGCCGGCTTCCTTCTATAATGCAGGTCACCACGGAACCGGCCACTTTGGCCCGATCCTTCAGAAAAGCTTCAGAAGGATTAACCACTTCTTTTAATCCGTTTTCTTTCATTTCAAACACTCCTATTTCATCGGTGTTGCCGTATCTGTTTTTAATCGCCCTAAGGATTCTAAACGACTGGTAACGATCCCCTTCTAAATACAGTACGGTATCAACCAGATGCTCCAGGGTTCTGGGTCCGGCCACCGCCCCCTGTTTTGTAACATGCCCGATAATAATAATGGTGATGTTGTTTTTTTTTGCTACCTCTACCAACCTGCTAGTGGCGGCTTTGATTTGTTGGACGCTGCCCGCCGAAGAAGAAACTTCTTGTGAAGAAAGAGTCTGAATGGAATCAATGACCGCTATTTGAGGTTTAGTGTTTCCCAGGGTGGCTGATACTACATCAATATCGGTTTCCGTGACAAACTCAAGAGTTCCTACCGCTAAACCTAGCCGTTCGATTCTCTGTTTAATTTGTTCGGGGGATTCTTCTCCTGAAACATAGATTACTTGTTTCCTCTTACTCAAGTCGGCCGCCGCCTGCAGAACCAGGGTGGATTTTCCAATTCCCGGATCACCGCCCAATAAAACCACCGAGGAAGAGGTGAGGCTTCCTCCCAGCACGCGGTCGAACTCTCCTATTCCTGTTTGATATCGGATTACTGTTTCACTTTTAACATCGTTAAAAGAGATTGTTTTTGCTACTGGGGCAGAAGAAGTTTTTTTAGCCGAAACAATTTGCTCGCTAATCGTCCCCCATTCGCCGCATTCCGTACACCGCCCCTGCCATTTAGGGAATTGAGCATCGCATTTGCTGCAAACAAAAATTTTTCTGATTTTTGCCATAGTTTTCATAAAGTAGGCGAAGATGCGCATCTTCGCCTACAATTTATTCAAATTTTTGAGCAATCATTTTCCTAGTTCTATTTCAATTAACTTTTTAAAATCGTCAACCGTGGCGGTTCCGCTAATTTCCTGATTATTAATATAAAAGTGGGGAGTCGCTTCAATAAAGAGATCCTCTCCCTGCTTTATTCCATCTTCTATTAAGGAAGCAGTACCTTCCGAATCAACACACTGATCAAACTCTTCGACATTAAGATTTAGCTCTTGCGCATAATCGGTGTAACGTTCGCGGCTAAGATCACCCCCTAACAATAAATCATGCATTTCCCAAAATTTTTCTTGGCGCCCTGCACAGCGAGCCGCAATAGCGGCCTGATAGGCATTGGGATGAGTATCGGTTAAAAGATAATCCTTCCAGATTAAACTTACTTTTTCCGGATAAGCTCTTAGCACATTCTTCAAAACGTCATTCATTGCGGCACAATACTGACATTCAAAATCGCCAAACTCCACTATGGTAACAGGTGCATTTTTTAAGCCCCGCACCGGATCAGAATCGTTAATAGTCGGCTTCACAGCGACCATTGTTATCAGAGGATCGCCTTTAATACCCTCATTTTTAGCAACTGATAGATTATTGTTTCCAGACAAATTTTGAGAACCTTCGTAAAAGATTGAAACAACAAAAGCAACTATTACCACAAAACCAATTAAACTAACTATACTTAAAACAATAAATATTTTGGAGGGAATTATTTTAGTTTTCTGTTTAACTTCGTTTTCCTTTACCATTTTGACCTTATTAAAAAAGATTCATTCTGACTTACCAGCGATCAGATTAGTTTGCTTATTTTAATTTTACGGATTGCAACTTTCCGGTGTTGGTATCAGTAAAATATAAAATACTTTCATCCGGCGAAAGATAAACTTGAGAAGCGTTATAAATGCCGGTGCCATCCTGATTGACGGGGTTGGCCAATTTGGTTTTTGTCCCGGTTCTAAGATCAATGCGATAGAAAACATCGGGAATATTATTAGCAATTTCCGGATAAATGCCGCTTCCTTTTTCTAAATAAGAAGGTACGCCACAGTAGGCGGAACTGGTGCCGATCGCGCACTTGCTGGGCCAAGTGTTTAATCCCGTATTCACTACATTGCGGCCGGTGTTGTCTCCGCCGTAATCAACAAACTTAAGCTCGGGATTGTAATTAGTAGCAGAGTCATAAGTGCTGTAAAGAAGCTTGTCACCTGACTGGTTCCAATTGGCTTCAAATCCCCGTCCCTCTACTTCCAACGACTTGAAATTTTCTCCCTGCAGGCCGACAAAAAATATCTCCTGATTTTCTCCACTACTCCCCTTGCGGAAAGTGGCTAGAACCTGATTAGAGGGCGACCAGTTAACCGCAACATTCGCACTTTGATCCCCCAACGCTTCTACTGCTTTTATTTCTGATCCGTTGGGTTTGGATACTCCCAAAAAATTGTTATCCGGATTATCGGTTACGTACTCGAATCCGATTTCGGATCCGGTGGGCGAGAACTCTATTTCCTTCATTTCTTTAGGCAGAGTGGCCTGTTTTTTGCTATTGAAATCATAAAGAATATTGGTCTCATCGGGAAAAGTCAGAATGACCTGGGAAGCATCTGGCGCCCAGGCAATCGTATCCACTTCAGGGAAAATTTCATCACTTAAAAGCGACTTTATCTTTCCGTCCGGAGAAATTTGATAAAACTGGCCGGTGGTTTTGTCATAATATCTAAGATTACTGCCCGCCACCGTTACGCCATCAACGCTGATATCGACGATATCATTTACTAAAGTGTCTCCTCCTCGGGCTACTCGAGAAATCGGCAATGCTGTTATCTCTTCATTTACATTAGCAATCGGGCGGTTAACATTTTCATTGGCCAGCGGCAATTCAGAAGCATTAATCAAAACCCCATTGACATTGACTAATTGCTGGCCTGGTTTTGCCTCGCCGCGAAAAAAAACGGAGTAAATTATATAACCTAAAAAAATGACTGTGATAATAAATCCGATTATCAGCAAAACGATTCTTAATACTGAAGAAAGTTTCATTAGCTTATAATTTCAATTTTTACAATACATATTGGCTATTCTTCCGCAACCTGTCTTTAATTCAGCGGCGGTCATACCGTTGTGACTTCCTGTAATCCAGCTACATTCAGATAAGCCTGGATCCGAGACGAAATTTCCTACAGCTCCGTCTAGATAACATCGCTGTATGTAGAAGTTACCGCTCACTGTTAAAGAGGGACAGGCTGTCCCAACATGGTAATGCCATTCTCTAGTAAATTCAACTGTTCCACATGGTAAATATAGTGGGCCAACATAAGCAATTAGTTCTCTTTCAGTAGGATGATTGGAAACTCCTAATTCATTTTTTATTGTCCCTCCTTTCATACCACTTACTGTCTCAACTTGACAATACTGTTCGGGGGTAGAGTAGAATACTCCTAAACATTGCTCCTCGTTTTCTGTAGGATTAACATAAATTGTTTTTCCGCACTCTACGGGCTTAGGATTATCAGGATCACTATTGTCTGTTTCGCTGTCAAAATCACAAAGCCTCTCAGCTATCCCTTCACCGCTCATGGGCTGAATAATTGGAATATCTAATTTTTTCAAAGCGGTTATATCAGGATTGATGGTGTGTAAAATAACATAGGAGGTAAGTGCTAAGATCAATCCCAGCACCGCGCTAATAATAGTCTCTTTGGCTTCACCGATTTTAGAGGAATTCCCCGCGGCAGTAATCCAGCGATAACCCCCGAAGATAATCATTACCGTGGCCAGAAGTCCCGAGGAAGTAACGAAAAAGTTATAGAATATCCTAATATATTCACTTAAATCAGAAACCTCCTTGGTTCCTGCAATTGGCACATTAAGAGTAACCGCTAAAAGCGGATTGGGGAATAAGAAAACCAGCAAGCAGATTGGAAATATTTTAATTAATTTGCTCATATCTTTATCTTAAGCTGATTTTTTAGTTTGTAAAGACTGCTTTCTTTTCTCAATATTCTCTAAAGATTTATTGCTTTCACTTATTTTTTTCCAAGACTTGTGCATTGCTCTGGTTACCCGAATGGTCCAAGCCGGCAGGATTCCCGCATAAGGAATAATCTCTATGACTACAAATCCCCAACCAATCATGCGATCCTTTGAATTTTTTTCTATTCCCAATAAATAGGCCGATATGCCCAGTGAAGTATCCAGGATCCAGTCCAGCCAAGACCAAGTTCCTACGCTTATTAATTCACCCATAATATCAAGAGTATCTTTCAATAAGGCGACGGTCAGTACGGCTACCAATAAAGGCATCCTGGCTTTGTGTTTTCTGATTGTCCATTGTAATCGATTGCCCTGCCGGTTTAAAGCTTTTTCTTGCTGGCCCTTTGTCGCGCTTGCTTTTTGTTCTCGGGCTGACTGTCTAACACTTTCCAGCTGCTGCTGGGTTGTGTCTTCTGCTTCAGGAGCAACTTCTTCCGCATCTTTTGACTTTTCGGCAACTTTTGAAGGGAAAGGCAATGTTTCCCCCAGCCTTTGAGGAATATTGACGCCGACAGAGGGAACCGTTCTGCTTTTTAGCCTCTCTTTTTTCCGCAATCTATTCTGATATTTTTTTATTAGTTGGGCCGCGCCGGGCTGCTCCCGAGGAGCTAAATTCTCAGAAGGCATGGCACCAACTGTTCCCTTCTTTGGCTGTTGCAAATGAGTTTGATTAAGAACTCTTTTTGCTTTTAAGACGTCACCTGGCGAAGTAATATTTTCATCATTGCTGACCATTATTCATTAATCATTATTATTAATTATTGAACTGTTTGCCAAAGTGCTTCATTTACCTTCCAGCTTCCGCTTTCTTTGATAAATTTAATGGTAACATCCTGATAGAATACTTTTGCTTCCTGACTGCCGGCAGTTTCTCTTCTTTGGGTACTGACCGTAAATTCGGCCGTTCCTTTATCTTCATCCAAAGAGATGGTCTTAGTACTTAGAGCTTTGGTAGTAATGCCATAATATTCCGCATCCGGCAGGCTGGCGGCTTGCTGTTCTTTGATGTAATGATCAGCCCATTTTTGCATGCTTTCACTCATATAAATCATAAGTTTAGAGATGTTTTCGTAATCGCTGTCGTTAGAATAACTGCCGAAACGCTCAGTAAAATTAGAGGCGGTTGTTTTTAAACTTGACTCTAAAGTAGTGGCCGGTTCAGTTCCGGCAGTATTAGTAGGGCTAGTATTGGTATTTTCATTTCCAGTATTCCCGGCATTAGTGTTGTTGGAAGTGGCGTTAGTAGCTTGACCTTCGTTAGTGATAGTGACGTTAGTATTCTGATTGCTTCCTTTTTTATCTGCTGTCAAAAAAGCAACGACCAAAGCGACAATTGTTAAAATAACTGTCAAGGCGGCTACTATTATGAAAACGATTTTTAAATTTTTGTTCATATGATTTAATTTCTTAGTTCCTTAGAATTAGCAGATTTTTAACTTACCTACTACCTAACTTCCTGCTTCCTATTTGGCCATTTCTTCCTCAAACTCTTTTTTGGATTCTTCAATCTCTAATAACTGCCGTGGATCTGAAGTAATTAGCTGATCCTCAGTATAAGAAGCTACTACCTTAATGGCAGCATGTTTGGCGCCGGCAAAAAAGATTCCCTCTCCTACTCCTGATTCCATTAAAAGATACTTTTCACCTTCGGTAAGCATAAAAGTCTTAACCAACAAATCAATCCCGGCCGGAGATTGTTTTAACAAAAGCTGCAGAGAAGAGTTGGTGACAATTGCCTGTCCGTAGGGAGAACGCAAGAAATCATTAACATCCTGAGTAATGGTCGTTACCCCCAAATAATATTTTCGGCAGCGTTTCACTAAAGCATAAATAAATTTGGCGGAGTCTTCGTTTTGCATTAACCACCAAGCTTCATCAATTACTAAGATTCTTTTTTTCATTTCGGAACGGACCGCATTCCAAATGTAATTGACAATAGTGTAAATACCAATCGGTCTTAACTCATCTTCTAAATCTCTAACACTGAACACCACCAGCTGATTCTTAGTGTCAATATTGGTGGGACTGTTAAAAAGGCCGGCAAAAGTGCCTTTGGTATATTTTTTCAACCGTTCGGCTAAATCCGCTCCACCTTCCATGCCGGATAGAATTTCCTCAAAATCTTCCATAACCGGCGCCTCTATTCTGGTTAAATCCGATTCCGCCGTAATATCTTTTTTGGCATAGGTCTCAATTAGGGCCCGATCTACTAGAGAATCCTCGGCGTGGGTTAATTCGCCCAGCATTAATCGAATTAATCCTTTAAGGGTTATTACTGCTGAGCGGAGAATATCAGCCGGTTTATCTCGGCCGGATACCGGACGGGGCAAATCAAAAGGATTGATTTTACTTTCCGAATTTAAAGAAATATCAATATAGGCGCCTCCCACTGCATCGCTTAAGTGTTTGTATTCCATTTCCGGATCAATAATGATTACTTCCGTACCAAGCATCATACTTCTCAATACTTCCAGTTTAACGGCATAACTCTTTCCGGCTCCGGAAGTAGCAAAAACCACGGTATTGGCATTTTGAAGACTGAAGCGGTCAAACAGAATTAAACTGTTATTATGACGGTTTATGCCGTAGAGAATCCCGTCATCGGAGGTGAGTTCTGAAGAAATAAAAGGGAAGGAGGAAGCACAGGGAGAAGTGTTCATATTAAAGTTGATATAGAGCTCATCGTTCCCTAGAGGAAGAGTAGAATTGAACCCCTGCTCCGCCTGAAAAAATACTCGCTTGGAGTAGACTAATTTGGAACCGAAGATAGATTCTATTTTTTCCGTAAGCTTATCCAGTTCTTTAGGATCATCCGCGTAAACTGTGGCATAAAGAGTATATTGAAAAAACTTTTCTGTTCCTTGGGTAATGTCATCCCGGAGCTGTTCAATATCTTTTAAGGCCGTTTCTCGAATTGGATCGCGGGGTGCTCCTTTTTCGGCGTCGGAAAGAATTTGCGCTTCCAGAGCCCCTACTTTGTTTTTTAACTGTTTTAAAATCGCCTCTGGTTTAACCGGGTAAAAATACATTGCGATATCCATGGGAACATTTAAATTGATAACGGGCGCGAACCATCCGACAGTGATGTAACGAGGATAAGTTACCACAAAAACGGTGCTCACAAACTTAGGGCCTAATTGAATAAAACGAGAATCCGTTTTTAAAGCCGAGGGAGCGATTAGATCCTTTACCGATACTACTCCGGCCCGAAAAGCCTTTTCGGCCTCTAACAGTTCCTTTTCTTCTAACGCTTTCTGCCTTTCGGTATCCGCTTTTGCTTTAGCGGTCAGATTCTGCTTCTTTTCATCCAATTGGGTAACTACTTCTTTTTTGAATAATTGAACCATTATGTGTTAGGGTTTAGGGATTAGGGATTAGGATTTAGGTTAATTTAGGGAATTTTATAACACCATTCTAATCTTTAACTTTTAACTCCTTTGCTTCGCTCTCCGTTTTTGACTCTTCCTCTTCTTCTACCTGAATTTTATCCAATTCTACCAGTTTTTCCTGACTGGATATTTCCGGATTATAAGTATTGTAGTAAAGCTCGATTAAACTCTGGGTATCTAATTGAACTGACTTTAAGCCCAGAGAGGCAAGGGAGTCGATTACGTAATCTATTCTTTTAGATAACTCATTTTTATACTTTTCAAATTTTTGGTGCCCTAAGTGGATAACTGATCCCGGAGAAAGAGTTTCTTTTAAACGGGTGAAAAAACCTTTTTGCTTATCAGAAATAGGAGAATAGGGGATAACAACATAGAAACGCTTGCTCATAATGTCTGCAATTTCTATCAACTCCTGGACGTATTGGCGATATTCCGCTGTTTGCATTCGTAAAAGTTCGTTGGTTTGTTCCTTTTCTACGGTTTTTAACCGCTCTAAATAATCCCCAATGTTAAGCTTTCGAGATTGAATAACGATTTGAAGCGGAAAGTCAAACGAGTTTAGGAACTGGGCATACCCCTGAATAACGGCCACCTGTTCCTCTTCTGACTTCAGAGCAAAATTAATTGACGAAACCAGAATTACCGACCTTAAAGTACCGTCTTTTAGAACAACACAGTTATCTTTTATCTCTTGAATATCAAGAAAATGTTGGGTTGAATTTTTCGGTTTTTGTCCGGCTAATTGTTTGGAATGCATCGCTTAGCTAAATTATAATAATTTCATTTTTACGTCCTCTTCCTCTTTATATGCTCCCCCCGTATCAACCACAAGTGATAGTTGGGCCAGTTTAGAGCTGGTAACCATTTTCTTGAGTGGTACGACCTTAGCAGTTTTTAGCTTTTCTTTATGATGAAGCCCCGCTCTGACTTGGATTATTTCCTTCTTCCAGACTTTCAGTCTCGGCTTCTTGATTGTATAGATGATATTGATTAGAAAAAAATGAAAGAGTTGTCCATTTACTTTAGCAAAAGCAACAATGCCCGTTAATCCAAAGACTATTAATCCTGCGAGCAAAAAAGAAATGAAGCTTAGGATTTTAAAAAGGATAAAAATTATTCCGAAGCCAACTAAAAAAATAACAAACTGCCGTACGGAAAGAGGACCGATAATCTTATCCTCCACGTCAATAAATTGGGGAACCACGAATCTCATCAGAATTAAAATCTTAATTTTTTATTTAAATCTCCCACTGCCCTGAATTCTTCTTCATTTAAAGTAGAACGTCCATCCATTGTTCTGCTTTCTATGATTTCCTTCACTGATTTTCCTTTTTCCATGCTTTCGTTACCAATATCAAGATATAACTGGTTTATTTCTGACTGTTTCCAAGCTTGAATCGCCTCGGCCTTTCTGGAGAATGATTCTTCTTCTAGTAGTTCTATTTTTTCCTTTATTTTTTTTATTGTTTCTTCCGGAGAGGATGCTAAGCGGCGAAAGTCGGTTAAGTTAAGACTCCTAATTTCCTCCACCGGCCCCAGCAGCCGCTGAGGAGTTTTAATATCAATAATCTTGGGTCTCCGGGTAATATCTTCCGAAGGTCTTCGGACTTGAGGAATGGTAGGAATGGGTCTTCTTCTGAGTATTTTTGGGGGTGGTGGAGGAGGAGTAACGATCTTTTCAATCTTTTTCTGCTGTAATGTTTGGACGGCTTTTTTTATCTGTTCTCGGGCAACCGCTTGCCTCATTTTTTGCTGCCCTTCCGTTTCTTTTTGTTCCTCTTCTACTTTTCTTTTCTGCCTTTCTTCTAATTCCTTGATAGTATCTTGATCATGAATTGTTTTGGCTTTTTCTTCCGTTATTTTGACCACTAGATTAATCTTTTCTTCTGGCAACTCTAGACCTCCTACTTTTTTAGAACGAGCGAGTAACTCTTTGAGTTGCAAAGAGTTTCTAATATCTCTTAATCGAGAAGTGATTAAACTGGAAAATCTTTTTTTTAAAAATTCTTCTGAAAAATTAACACCGCTTTCTTGAGCGATTTGCTTAATAATCGAATCATAGTCAATGACGGCAACTGCTTTTCCGATTTTTTCATCATGCAATTTTTGAATTTCTTCTTCGTCTTCGGCATCAAAATAAAAGTCGGCGGTCAGCTTTTCAGAAGGTTTCTTAAACTCTTTAAGAAAAGGGCTAACTCGAGAAGCGGTAACCTGCTTTATCTCTTTTTTTTCAACGGGCCGGAAAGAAGGAATAATCTCTTCTTTCTCCTCTAATAGATTACTTCCTTCAAGGTAGTCAAATTTTCCTTCTTGGTCTCGTACTAAAATTTTAGCCCCTTTTAGGAACTCTTTTTCCTCGTTGGCTTTGTTATTGACGGAACTGGATTGTTTTTTGTTTTGATCCTCCATTTTTATTTAGAGAGTAGTAATTGGTCTTGATTGGGTGATATAAAATTTATTTTTTTCTAAGGCCCATTCAATGTCCTGCGGATGGCGGTAATGCCTTTCAATATTTTCACAAAGCTTGGCCAGTTCTATAATTTGTTTTCCAGTAAGTTTCTGTTTGCTTTGCCTTGCCTTGGGAACAGCAACGTCTTTTGTTCCTTTTGCTCCGGCCCGGACAATCATTTTTTTCTGCTCTGAAATATTGATATCTAAAATCGCCTTTTCTTTTTTATCAACTACGTAAGTATCGGGGGTAATTTTTCCTGATACAATTGCTTCCCCTAAGCCGTAGCCGGCTTCAATTACCATCTGGTTCCGGTCATTGGTAACAGGATGAGCAGTAAAGGCCACTCCGGCAATTTCTGAATTAACCATTTTCTGAATAACTACTCCTACGCTTACCCTACTTTTATCTAATTTCTTTTCAAAGCGGTAAAAAATGGCCCGGGGTGTGAAAAGCGAGGACCAGCATTTGCGTACCATTTCGGTAAGATTGGAACGGGTAACATACAAATAGGTTTCTAATTCTCCCGCCAAGAAGCCACACTGGAATCTTCCGCTGTGGCCGAAGAGCGCACCGCCACGTATTGGCATTTCAGCCTGTCAAAAGAAGCTAGAATTTCTTTGGAAATATCGGCTGGAATCTCAAAATCATGAATTAGGTCCCGAATCACATTAGAATAGCGATCAACGGCATTGGTATCTTTAAAATTAACTTTTTTCAATTGCGCCTCAATATCTACACCCAGATCAGTTTCTTCTAAAAAACGCTCAAAAGCATCGGCCAGCACCACAAACCCTGGCGGAACCTTAATTTTAGCTTTAATTAATTCTCCTAGCTGTGCTCCTTTCCCGCCCGCTTCGGAAATACTATTGCTATCTAGATAAGCAAAAAATTTGGTGTATTTGGCCATGTAAAATCTTTCATATTATAGCATAACTTTTTGAAAAATACAACTTGTAAGGAAATTACAATTTTAAGAGATTTTAAGACCATATTGAAAATTAGATATAAAAGGTATTAAACCCTAGGGTAAGCCCTGGACACAAAATCCCAGGAGAAGCGGGATTGAATGGAAACGAGACAAGTCCCGAGGTATTATACCTTGTGTTTCTCCGCCACATTATTTATAAAATTTAAAGGAAGACGGATCCGCCTCGGGCGGAGACTGCGCCCTGCCTTCGCCGAAGCGAAGCTCCGGCTTCGCGCAGGCAGGTCGGACGATATGAAAATGGCGGGTACCCATTTCTTTGGACACCCTGTTTTCAGTTAATGGATAGTTATATTAGTTGTTAAGATTTGTTGTTT
>PEXU01000027.1 GCA_002774635.1 Candidatus Kerfeldbacteria bacterium CG08_land_8_20_14_0_20_40_16
ATATAGCTGATGATTGGGGTGGGGGTTTACGCATTGTTAATGTCAGCGACCCCATTAATCCTGTGGAAGTAGGATCTTGTCAGACTCCAGATTATGCACTAGATGTGGCTGTTAGCGGCAATTACGCCTATATAGCTGATGACTGGGGTGGCTTAAGAATCATTGATGTCAGTGACCCCACTGCTCCCTGGGAAGTTGGCTTTTACGATACGCCTGGCGACGCTTGGCATGTTGTTATAGATGGTCATTGTGCCGTTGTTGCCGATTACGATAGCGGCTTCTATATCATTGACGTATCGTATCCAGATGAACCTAGATTATTAGGTTATTACGATACGCCTGGTCAATGTCGGAGCGTGGCTATCGATGGCGAGCTTGTTTATGTAGCTGATGGAGATTACTTCAGCATTTACGATATTTCTGAAGCGCTAAGCACCCCGCCACGTTCGAGAACCAGCGCGCCGCTCGAGTTTGCCCTCCATCCACCTTACCCCGATCCCTTTAATCCAATTACCACCATCAGTTTTGAATTGCCGCATACCGATCAAGTAACCCTCAAGGTTTACAATCTCCTGGGTCAAGAGGTAGCAACTTTGGTGAATAGCAGAATCCAAGCCGGAAGTCACAGTGTACCCTTTAATGCCTCCGGTTTGGCATCAGGCATCTACTTCTACAGATTGAGGACTTCTACTCAATCCAAAACTAAAAAAATGGTATTGCTGAAATAACCTTTCCTATCTCATATCGAAGTCTGGTAAGGAGAGGTTGCCTAGTACCTTGTAACCATTAATTCATAATTCCAAGATATCCAGTTCCAAAAGGATTCCGCTAGGCGCCTCTCCCGTGCCAGGCATTTATCTTGTTCCTTTAGAAAGCACATTATTCAATTTAAACCAAACGGCTTATCCATTTTGCGGATAAGCCTTTTTTATTTCTGAACCCAGTAGCCGAGAGCCTAGTTTGCGATTAAAACGCGAGGAGTTTTATTTACCAGAAGATACTTAGAGTAAAAATAGTCACAGAGATTGAATTAAACAAAAATCCGCCTATTGCCCGCTTTGCTGAATAGCGGTTGGCAAAGGCGAATTTAATCCTCTTTGTTTTCCAAAATACTCGAATTTTATGACTTTAAGGCGTCTTTCAAAGACTTTCCGGCTTTAAACTTGGGGACCGTTACCGTGGGTATTTGAATTTTTTCCGAAGGATTTTGAGGATTAACCCCCATTCTGGCTTCTCTTCTTTTAGCCATAAAAGTTCCAAACCCGGTTAAGGTAACCTTCCCTCCGTTTTTTAATGTTGAGATAATGGTTTGTTCCATTGTCTCTAACATATCCTCCGCTTGCTTTTTAGAGACACTTACTTTTTCGGCAATGACATCGGCGAGTTCTGCTTTATTCATATTTACCTCCTTTTTCCCAACGATGGGTTAATTATATAGTTGTTTCTTCATTAATCAATTTGATTCTTTTTGCTTGTTTTGTTTTAGAATCTATTGTAACTAGAGCAGCATTTATTTGAACAGTTCCTTCTTCCGGAATATCAAAGATGATCGGTAGATCTTTCAGAAATTTTTCGATAATAATCTCCTTTTTTACTCCCAACACAGATTCCTTGGACCCGACCATGCCGATATCGGTAATGTAGGCCGTTCCTTTAGGCAGAATCTTGGCGTCCGCCGTTGGAATATGAGTATGGGTTCCTAGGATGGCGGATACCCTACCATCAGCGTACCATCCTAAAGCAACTTTTTCACTGGTTGCTTCGGCATGAAAATCAACAATGATTCCTGACAAATTATCATTAGCGTATTTGGCCAGTATTTCATCTAATTTTTCAAAAGGGGAGTCAAACGTTTCTTCAAAGAACACCCTTCCTATTAAGTTTATCACAAGCAATTTTTTTGTGCCAATCTCAACTAATTTTTCGCCGTATCCTGTTGTATCCTCTGGATAGTTGGCTGGACGAATAACAAGAGAATCTTTATCTGCTAGCAAATCTAATCCTTCCTCTCTGCGAAAGATATGATTTCCAGAAGTAAAAACATCTATCCCGCTTTCTTTTACTTCATTCAGAGTCTTTTCTGTAATCCCTTTTCCATGCGCTAGATTCTCTACGTTGGCAATTACTAAATCAGGATTATATTTTTTTCGATAAGCAGGAAGTGTCTTTCGAACTGCTTTTCGGCCGATCTTGCCGACAATATCTCCAAAGAAAAGAATTTTTAGTTCCATGGGCAGGTCGAATAATTTAAACTATTTAGCGTATTCAATTACCCTTGTTTCTCTAATCACATTTACTTTTATTTCTCCGGGATATTTCAACTCCCCTTGAATTTTATCAGCAACGTCACGTGCTAACTTATGAGCTTTAAGATCATCGATTTGTTCCGGCTTTACAAATACTCGTATTTCTCTACCGGCTTGAATAGCGTAGCTTTTTTCCACTCCCTCAAAAGAATTGGCTAGTTGTTCTAATTCATCCAGTCGCTGAATATATTGCTCGTAACTGTCTTTCCGAGCACCTGGTCGCGCGCCTGAGATAGCGTCAGCTACTTTTACTATAATCCCTTCAAGAGTGGTGGGATTGTCTTCGTGATGGGCAACCGCGATGTAGGCTACTTCGTCCGGAAGGCCAAATTTTTTCATTATATCCCGTCCGATCTCGGTGTGGCCGCCCTGAATTTCGTGATCAACTGCTTTTCCGATGTCGTGCAACAGGCCACCCTTTTTAGCTACTGGAACATTAGCACCTAATTCTTCGGCCAGTAAACCAGCGATTTGCGCTACTTCGATTGAGTGGAGTAGCACGTTTTGCCCGTAACTAGTGCGGTATTTTAATCTTCCTAGAATTTGGATTAACTTGGGATCAAGCCCGGCCACCCCTACTTCGTAGGCGGCGTCTTCACCAGCTTTTTTAATATCAGAGGATAATTCCTTTTTTGCTTCAATAATGGCGTCTTCTATTCTACTGGGGTGGATCCGTCCATCCGCAATCAACTTATCCAGCGCTCGCTTGGCCAAATGGCGGCGGATGGGGCTGAATCCTGAAATAACAATTGTTTCTGGGGTATCATCAACAATTATCTCTACTCCGGTAAGCTGTTCGATAGTCTTGATATTTCTACCTTCTCTGCCGATAATTCTTCCTTTCATTTCGTCATTGGGTAGGGTAACAGTAGTAGTAGTAGTTTCCGCAACATGCGAGGCAGCATAGCGCTGGATGACGGTACTCAATAGAGTTCTTGCCTTCTCTTCCAGTTCTTTCTGGCTTTCATTCTCTAGTTTCTTTATTCTTTGGATCAAGGCATCCTTCATTTCTACTTCCAAGTTGTTTAGCAAAATCTTTCGGCCGTCTTCTTTAGAAAGATCAGCAACTTTTTCTAGTTTCTCTATCTGTTCTTTTTTAATCTGCTGAATTCCCTGTTTAATTTGTTCAATTTGTCCCGCCTTATCCCTAAGCTGCTGCTGTTTATTCTCTAATTCCAGAAGCTTTTGGTCAAAGCGGGCTTCTCGGTCTTCCAGCCTTTTTTGGAAGCGATTAATTTCTGATCTTCTTTCCGTCTCTTCGTTTTTGGCAGCATCGATGATTTTAATTGATTTATCCTTTGCTTGCAGAACGAACTCCTTACTTTTTGCTTTTGCTTCATTCAGAATGTTTTCTGCTTTCGCTTCGGCTGAATCGGTTTCGCGGGCCGCCATCTGCTTACGGCCAAAATAACCGATCACCATTCCGATGGGGGCGGCTATTGCTAGGGTAATAATAAAGATTAAATTTTCCATTTCGATTCTCCAATAGCAGGAGAATCTTCATAAATCCAAAAAGATTGTCTGACTAGTTATAATCAGAAACAATTAATAAGATGTTATTTTCTATATCCCTTAAATGTCCTAAATAATAATAAGGGTTAGAGAGATCAAATTTTAGCTTAAGATATAACCTTCTAATCTTCTGATTCATTTATCTTTGTTATGAAGATTCTACTGCAAATAGTTGTTAAATATTTT
>PEXU01000014.1 GCA_002774635.1 Candidatus Kerfeldbacteria bacterium CG08_land_8_20_14_0_20_40_16
GGTTATTCTTTATCTTACTAATTCGGGGTGAAAGCCATTTTGCCGCTTATTATTCTATTTTTCTAGTTCCTTTTTTAATCTTCTATCTGTCTCACAATCGAGATATATTAAAGAATAAACTGTTCAGAAGATATTCTTTACTGGCATTAGTACTCGGCATACTATTCACTCTTTGGTTCTATCTCCCGCTTATTAAAGTCTCTGTTTCAGAGGATAACTACTTAAATCCCGGCATTGAACAAACAACAAATTACTCTCCTGATCTGCTGTCTATTATTACCCCCACTGACCTCCATGCTTTCTGGTCAGAATATTTCGCTCCCACTAGAGCATTATTCACTGGGAACGGTACAACTTATTCGAATTATTTAGGTTTAACCGCCTTGATATTGTTTGTGTTTTCCTTTTTTTACGCAAAACGCGCTCAATTAAAAGAAATATATATTTGGAGCTTATCCGCCATTGGATTCTTTGTTCTTTCGCTGGGGCCATTTCTCCACTATTTGGGAACGGTCGAACCGAAAATTCCTCTCCCTTATCTATTTTTGTACCAATATGTTCCCTTTTTTGAAAATATCAGAGCGGTGGGAAGATTGTGGGTAATTGCGCTTCTTTGTTTTTGTGTGGCTATTGCCTTTGGGATAAAATTTCTCTTTGACCATTTATCTAAGAAAAGTATTAGTGGTCAAGTTTTAGTCTTAGCTGTTGTAATCTTGCTTATTTCTTTGGAATACCTTGCTATTCCCCTGCCCTTTTCTTCTTTAGACTACCCACCATTTTATGATCGAATTAAAGAAAAGCAAGGTGATTTTAAAGTTGCTGATATCCCCGCCTCAACAAACTATATTGCTGACGCTAAAGCAAAATATTACGCCTCTATTTATCAAAAGGAACTTATTTCTGGCCTGGATCCGGCCAGAAATATCCCGGGCAAATGGGATTTGCAAAAAACTACGCCTGTTTTGTCAGAAATCTTATATACCCTTCCTAAAGGCAAAGAAACCCCGACGGATATTATTAGTCATGATCATTCAAATTTGGCCAATAAAATCTTTGCTTACTTTGACATTCCCTATATAATCATTCAGAAAGAGTTTGTGGGAAACAAACAAGATTATATTTTGCCAGACAATTTTGATAAACTAAAGAATTTTATCGCCGAAAATTTCACAATAGAAAATAAATATGAAGATGAATATTTGATCGCCTATAAACTAAAGGAAGTGCCGCCCACTGACTTTCTTTATCTGACAATCGGAGACAACTGGGAAGAATTAAATACTGCGAATAAAACTAGACGGACTAAAAATGAAGCGTCCCTAAAGGTCTATAACCAATACTCTACAATTAAAAATATTTACTTGAGTCTTCAGGTTAAAAGTCCAAAAGACAGCTACAGAACAGTTTCTTTTTATTTTAAAAACGGATTGCTGGGCAATTATTTTGTTTTTGAAAAACCAACTACTATCAGAATATTAGTTCCCAACGTTCCTGTTGGGGAAAGTGATATCACGATTAAAGTCACTAATTACAGTAAATCTAACTCATATCAATACCAAAGCGCAACATTCAGTAATATAGAGTATGAAGTAATCGAGGAACCGAAAGAAACAAAAGACTTTAATTGGTTAGATGATAGTTCTAATGAAGCAATAATTAATCTCCCTCCTGATTATTCCTATTATTTTCAAGATGCTCAAATTAAAGAAAAGAAAGAAATAAACAATCATCCTTTAATCTCTTTGGAAGATTTTGTCATAGAAAATGAGGAAGGAAATTATATGTTACTCAATACACTACCTTTAATAAACGAGCTGTTTGATGCTGATGAAGAAAAATATTCCAAGCTAGAAACCTATCGCGATATAAGAGGGATCAATTATTACCTTGATAACATTGCTAATATTATTGCTAATAAAAATATAGGATACATCTACATCGACAGGGATTCATTGAATGAAGAAGAAAAAGAGAAACTATCACAGTATTTGAACAACTATATTCTTTCTTTGGAAACAATTGAAGGTGATCAATTTATGATTTATAAAATTCATTCAGCGGAAAAAAATAACAGCGTCCCCTTTGTCATTAGCAGTGGGTGGGATATTTTAGAAAATAAAGCGGGGATAAGCAAAAGAAGGAAGATTAATGACAAGGCTCTTCTTTACCTATATGCTCAAAATGAAACTAATATTAATCTGCGGTTTAACGCCAGAACTTGTGCTGATACAATAACTAACGGATCAGTTGAAATTAACGGGGAACTTGATAATACATTTACACTGGAAAGTACTGATTATAAAGAGATCGCCTTTACTACCACACATCCTATAAAGATTGGGCTGAATCAATTAACAATTAGCATACAAGATAACCAAAGTCAGACCGGCGGGGATACAAAATCTTGTCCGATTTGGGTGTCAGATGTAAGCATCTATGCTACGGAATAAATCATTCTGGATCACCTTGATTAATATTTGAATCTCAAAAACTTGAATATATAAAAAGCCAGAAACCTTGTGGTTCACTGGTTTTTCACTTACTTTTTGGATTAATTTACTCTTTAGTAATAACGTATAGCGCGCCCGAAACAAGCATAATTATTAAAATTACCTTAATATCAAAAAAAGTAGCGATAAAGTTATTGGCCAGTGAATTAAAAATAAACAAAACAAGATAATCAATAGTCGCAACGACAAGAATAAAAAAACTTGCCTTACTAAAAAAATTTTTTGTCTCTTTCCACCAATAATTGGGCATTTAACCTTTAGTCAATAATCTTTTAATAAAATTTATTACTTTGCTCGGCAAATTCCGCAATGTTACCGTTGGTTTCTGATAAGTAATTTTTATTTTACTGACCTTAATCACACTTCCCGTTTCATTCAATCCTGGTGCGCTTAGACGAAATCTAATATTGTCATTCTTATCTTTAGATAACTGACTCAAATCAAAAGTATTTGATTTTACCAGCCATCCGTTTTCATTATTGGGTGGTGAGTATTCAGTAATTAGATAATCTAAGGAATTTATATCTGTATTATTTTTGATTCCGATTATATTATCAGGAAAGGGATTGAAATATTGATTTTCAGCAAATGCTATGAATCCATCAAAATAAATACTTAAATCATTTTTGGGCGTATTAATCCCAATAATTCCAGAATCATTTTGATATTTGAAATTTCTATTTAATTCATTTATCTCCAGAAATTGAGAATCAACCGAAATTTTTTGCAACCCAGAGGGATGCGATGTTTTGAATGTAATAATAGTTGCATTGGTAACTAAATTGGTTGGTTTACTGCCAGGAGTAAAATCATTAAAATATTCTTCGTTGTCAATTAAGAATAGATTTCCGGAAAAAACCAATAGGTGTTGGGTGGTAATTATTTCAGAAATCACGATATCATCATTTCCTTTTAGTTCTATTCGATAAACCCCTTCTTCTAAATTGGGAATCTTGATTGATAGATCTTGATCAGGCTGGAAAGACCCAGTTATTCCTTCAATACCATCATCCGGCAACTCTGCACTATATATCTTTTCTCCGTTTACCTGTTTGATTATTTCCACTTTTAAAATGTCCGGCCCAGCATACCGATTAAGATCAAATTTATCGAAGCTAAAATTCAAATCCTCATCTCTAAGGTAAGTGTATATTGTATGGCTTCCTCTTAAATTTCGATCAATAATGGTCCTTTGGTCTGATTTTATATAATCTGGAATTATTTTTTTAACATTAAGATTATAAAAATATTCGCCAATCAGCTCATTTTGAGGTGGTTTGGAAATAAAAATTTGAATGTCAGTATATTTTGTATTCTTCTGAAAAAGAGTAATGCCATCTGCTTCGATCTTGCTCCAATTCAAATCATCAATTAATTTATTATCTAATGGCTTTGTTAGATAGCCGCCCGCTTCATTGACTCTTGCCCCCATTTCAAAAATCTGCGAAACTGGACTTTGAAAAGTAATTTCCGCTGTTACCGCTTTAAACCATCTGGGAATCTTTACGTCAAAATACACTAAACCATCTTTTATCCCCTGAAACCAGTCGCCATTTGATTCTTCAAGCGGTAATAGTCTTTGCCAAGGGTCTAAATGAGAGATATATTCGGAGTCTTCTGAAAAATCATAGGTAACATCCAGTTTGCCAAACGGCACAAAATACCGGTTAAAAACCATCCCAAAAAGAGCAAGGGTAGCACCAATGGTTATAGCTTTTACTATCCAGAGTAATATTGTTGGAATTTTCTTATCAGCCATGAATATCTTAATTCAGACTTCATTATAGTATTTTTCTTACTTATAAACAAATTACTGTAATTGGAGAAAGTTAGTATTTTTGGACTTTATTATTTACTCCTTTAAATTTAAGACATAATTGACTATTTAATCATGACTGTTATACTTTTTAGTAATCATGGAGAAGATTATGAAATATAATTAGTGACATCGCGACCATATTAATTCATCATGTATTCTGCATAGAATTGTAAGATGATAATCTATGGATAATTGTTAATGAGACCAATGTTAGATTAAAAATACTACATACCTCAATGAATATCACAATTTTAAGAGGCGCAAACCTGAATGAATGGGAAATGCAAAATTATTCTCCTTTGGGCAAGTATTACTCGCTAAAAGGGCTGGTGGCCGGAAAAGGAAATTTCAATATTCAATCAATTGGATTTCCCGTAAAAAAGTTGCCTAGTCCCATTTCGTTTGCCCGAAAAATCCCTGGCGGAATCAATATTCTTAAAATGCTTTGGGGTGATCAGAGTATCTACTATAATCTCACAAAACATCTTGCGGATTCCCACATAATTCATACGGCGGAGACTTATACAACCTATACCCGACAGGCTCTTAATTACAAAAAGAAAAACCCTAAAATAAAAGTGGTCGTTACCGTCTGGGAAAATATTCCTTTTGTCCATGAAGGAAATAAAAAGGAATTAAGAAACAAACATCAGGCGATTAGCGAGGTTGATCATTTTATTGCCATGTCTCAAAAAGCAAGAGAGGCTTTAATTATCGAAGGTGTTGATGACCGAAAAATCACGGTGCAATTTATGGGAATCGATTTAAATCGCTTTTTACCTAAAGCAAAAGACCAGGAGTTGATATCGAAACACAAAATTGATCCCAAAGCCAAGGTGATTCTGACGATCGCCCGAAGCGTTTGGCAAAAAGGAATTCAAGATATCATCTTATCAAACAGGCTTGTCCTAAATAAGCACCAGAATACTCATCTTGTTATTATTGGCGACGGTCCACTCCACCGATATTTAGTTCACCTGGTCAATAGACTAAAAATAACGAATCATGTTACTTTTCTAAGAAATGTTGCTTATAATGACATTCCTAAGTATCATAATTTAGCGGATATATTCATTCTCAACAGCATTCCCGTTCCGGACTGGCAAGAACAGTTCGGAATGGCCATTATCGAAAGCATGGCCTGTCAAAAGGCGGTTATTTCCACGCTATCCGGCTCCATTCCTGAAGTTATTGGAGAAGCAGGGGTATTAATTCCTCCGGCAGACCATTTAGCCCTTACCAGAGCGATTTTAGCGCTTCTGGAGAATGATAATCAACGAATGGAATTAGGCATTCTGGCCAAAATTCGAGTTAAAGCAAATTTTAACGCTCAGAATGTCGCGTTAAAAATCAAAGAAATTTACGAATCCCTTTTTTAATCCATTTTATGTCAATTGTTAGAAGAATAACTAAAAATACATTCTGGCTGGCGTTTTCTTCAATCGCCAGTAAATTAATCGGTTTTGGAATTGTTGTTTTGGTTGCCAGAAATTTATTATCAGAGGGATTTGGACAATACAGCTTTGCCCTATCATTCGGAATTATTATTAACGTTATTGCGGACTTTGGCCTTTCAACCTTGACTAACCGTGATCTTGCGAGAGACCGAAGTCAAACCAAAAATTATCTAGAGAATATTATCGTTATTAAAACAGTGCTGATGGTAGCGGCGTTCGCTTTACTAGCTATAATTCTGGGATTTATCGACAAGCCGCTTTACGTTAAGATTACTGTCTTCCTTGCCAGCTTGTATATTGTCATTGAATCTTATAATACTTTCTTTTATGCTATTTTCCGGGCTAATGAAAAAATGCAATTCGAAACAATTTCTCGGATATTAGAAAGAGGTCTTATATTGGGGTTAATTGCGGTCTTTTTTAAACTAGGTTACGGCATTTTCTCTGTTTTTGTCGCCTATATAGCGGGTGAATTGGCAAGTATGATAATTACCGCGATTATTGTTTATAAGAAATTTTGCCATTTTACTTTCAAGATTGATTTAGCTCAGTGGAAAAAATTTTTGAAACCCAGTCTATTTTTTGCTTTAACCAATGTTTTTATTATTGTTTACTTTAAAATCGACGTGCTGATGCTGTCAATTATGAAAAATGACCGGATTACCGGTCTTTACTCTTCTGCTTACGACCTGTTGTTTGCTTTCATCTTTATACCTACGATTATGAACGCTGTTGTTTTTCCTCGAATCTCTTTCTTAGCTAAGAATTTTTTTGCTAAATTCAAAATGTTAATTCAGTTGCTCCTGAAGTATTTTTTAATTATTGCTTTCCCGTTAAGCATCGGGCTATACTTTACCGCTCCATTTTTAATTAAATTAATATACGGCGCCGATTTCCTAGAAGCTATCCCCTTGTTTCAACTTATGTCCGTTGTTATGGTTTTTGTATTTCTAAACTTTATCAACGGCTCTTATCTTAATGCGCTGGATAAACAGCATATCTCGACAATTATTGCGGGGATCTGCATGGTACTAAATATCGCGATTAATTTAATTTTAATTCCAATTTTAGCCGCCAAGGGAGCGGCCATTGCGACAATCATTACCGAAGCGGTTTTGGCTTTATTCTCCTTTTTAGCAATAAAAAAAATTACCAACGAACCTAGGGCAAAATTCATCCTACTGTTAATAAAGCTCATTTTAGCCAGTATGCTAGCAATCGGTACGGGTGTGTTGGTTTCTGGATTTCATCCTGTTCTTCAAGGTATGACCGCATGCTTAATTTATTTATTGGCAGTTTTTGCTCTGGGTGTGTTTAATGCCCGAGATCGTTCTTATTTCTTAGAACTTGTTCAAAAATGAGAATTGGAATTATTATTTTGAATTGGAATGGTCTGGAAGATACCAAGGAATGCTTAAAATCACTCCGGCAAATTACATATTCGGATTATTTTATCATAGTTATAGACAACGGTTCAGACAACAACGAGGCAAAACAAATTAGTATTGAATTTAGTCAATTTGCCGAAGTTATTAGTCTGCCGAAGAACCTGGGATATGCCAAAGGGAACAACCTTGGGATTCAGCAGGCGCTAAAGAAAAATGCTGACGCAGTTTTGTTGCTTAATAACGATGTGGTTGTCGAAAAGGAATTTCTTAATTTTCTAGTTCAAAAATTAAAAATACCTCCAGTTGGTATTGTTGGCCCTAAGATTCTATATTATCATAAAAAAAACAAGATTTGGTTCGGAGGCGGCGGTTTTCACTGGTGGACCGGATTGGTATTTCACTATGGTGAGGGAAAACCGGATTCTCCAAAATACAGCCAAAATAGAAAAGTTACTTTTATTACCGGATGTTCAATGCTGATAAAAAGGGCGGTTTTTGATAAGATTGGCTATTTAGATGAAGAATATCAATTATACTGGGAAGATGCCGATTTCTGTTATCGCGCCGTTAAAAAGGGCTTTAATTTATGGTATGTTCCGGAAAGCCGGATCTGGCATAAAGTATCACAGTCAATTGGGGAAGATAGTCCAAAGCGAAGCTATCTCACTACTAAGAGCCGGATTCTTTTTATGCAAAAACATCTTTCTAAATTACAATGGCTAATTTTTGCAATATTCTTTATTTTTTACAAAATACCTTTAAAAGTCTTTCATTGTTTCATTAAAGGAAAGCTACAGAATTTAAAAGCATTCTTTAAAGGAATCAAAGATGGATTAACTTATTGAATTCGGAAATCCAAATAGGCCAGCATTTTGTTCTGAAAATTAAGCTCATCATATTTTTGGATATCGGTTTTCAGTAATCGGCGGTATTCTTCCTTTTTCTCATCAGGCATATCTAACATATTTTCCAATTTTGCCACTGCCTCTGGAAGATCTTTAAATCGAAATTCTTCAAATCTAACCACTTCTCTCTGCCCGCCTGAATCATGTACTAGAGGCAGGCATCCAGCAGCTATCGCTTCAACTGTAGAAAGTCCAAAATGTTCTTCGATTGTTGAATGTAAAAAAACCAGTGACTCGCAGAGAATTCGTTTTACCTTCTTGAAAGTGGCATCGGGAAGTAATGATATATTATTAAGAGAATCGAGTTTAATTTTTTGCTGAAGTTTTCTAAAATAAACGTCATTTTTAATAGAGCCAATGAAAGTGAAATGAACTCCAGGAAATTTCTTAGCCAGCTCAATCTGCAATAAATGATTTTTTTCAGGGCTAAACCTACCTAAAGAAACTAAACCGCTTCGCTTAATTTTTTCAGAACAATAGAATTTATTTAAATCTACTGGCGGATATATGATAGGAATTGTTAAACTAGTGGATTTTTTTATTTCGTTTTGAATATATTCGGATTGAGTAATATTAATTATCCCAGGGTGCAATCTTTGAAATTTTTTTATTCCGAAAGAAGCTAATATTTTGGTAACAATAATGTAATAGCGAGTTATTCTTGAAAATTTAGCAGTTCTGCGATCGTTCAGCACATATATATATTTAAGATATTTTCTACTTTTAAAAATTAAGGGGGGTTTATTGGTAAAGTCATAAACAAAATCGCATTCTTTTAAATAAGGCAAAATTGGATTTGAGAAAAATACCTCCCTAATAAAATGAAAAATTCTTCTCTTAGGTGTACTGATTTTTCTTAGACTAAATTTTACCTTTTTATTGTATCTTGCTTCAATTTCTTTCTCATCGACACCTTCTTCAGTCAAAACTTTGGGTATAATCGATTTTATATTTAATGCCTCAATTAAAGAAATCACATTTCTTTCTCCCCCGCCAAATATTCTCAGACTTCGGATAATAATTGCAATTTTCATTCTAATTTATTATCAAAATAATTATCATTAGTTGCCTGCGTTGACTCAACCTAAAATTTAGAATGTATCTTAGCTATTCCCCGGAAACTATTTCGATATCTCCGATTAAACTTTTAATTTCGTCTCTATCACCTTTCAAATCTGATTCACTCAAAACCCGATAAATGTAATCTCCATCTTGTTTTTGATTAGCATCCAAAACATATTGAATAGGGTTATAGTTCAACGGTTCAATTACTTTGTAGATATCTAAACTTAAATCTTGTTCGATAATGCGATTGGGAGGGATGTTATTCTGGAGTTTTCTAATTCTATTCAGTTCTATTTTGCTGTTTGATTTAATATACCCGGTAATATTGGATTCTTTCTGCAATTCTTGATAACTAAAGTTGAAATTATCAACTTTTTCTAGATTATCATCAGAAAAGCCATCAAAAAGATTTGAATTTTTACGGTCAGTGACAACATAAACCTGGTTGTAGTTATTTAATAAGTCAATTAAACGCCTTTCTGATTGATCGTTCTTCCAGTTTATTATATTAATTAAATCATTGTCATCATTTTCCCAACTGGGATATTGGTTTACTAAACCAGGCAAATCATTCTTAAATTCTTCACTGCGGTATAAATCAAAATTAGGTAGAGCATTATAACCATAAAAATAATGCTGCAGAATAGCAATCTTTTGCCAGCTCCAACCGGGATTCATTAATATCAGTGAATCCCTAGGAAATTTGCTGTTAAATTCCTCTAGTTGACTTCTAATTCTCTTATGCTCTACCGCAAAAATTATCGGTCCATTAAAAATTAAACCAATCAGAATCAGGAATGTTACTAAATAGACTAATTTTTTTCTTTTCAGTTCCAGTCGAGCTAAAACAACAGCGGATAATATTATGAATAGCGGAATTAAAGTGGGATAAAAACGCCGCATAAACCAGGGCTGATCAAGAGCAATGTTAGGTTCAATTATGAACAAAAATGCCGGCAGTAATACAATAGTTAAGGTAAACTCTTGATTAGTGAATATTTTCTTTCTAAGTCCAAATAGAATAATAAAGATATAAATAAAATAAAAATAAAAAACAAAGTTCTCTAAAACATATTGAGTGCGATAAAAAACCCAAGTAAGACTGTCAGATTTTACTAAAAGGAAAATATATAATTCAAATAGCGCGACAGTCCCTAAAATAATCCAGAATAGAAGCTTTTGATAATTAATCTTTTTTCGGATATAAAGACAAATAACGACGAAACTGGAAAAAATTGAAATAATTATTGTTAAGGCGTAAAGGTTGTTAAGATTAAAGCTTTCTAAAACGTCAATTGCTTGGGTGATAATATAGTTGGCTTTATAGAATTTGATGTAATAATAAAAAAGGATAAAGTTAACGGCCATGGCTAAGATTGGCAATAAAAATAAATAAACTTTATCTTTAAGCTCTTTTCTAAATTTAAAAATTATCAGCAGAACAGATATGATGAGATAAAAAGCAAAAAAAATCAGTCCTTCCGCTCGAGTTAACGACAAAAGCGAAAAAGGAATTAATTCGTAGAAAAGGTAAAGCGGCCTTTTTTTGTTTATTGCTTCAGTCAGCATCCATAAGCCAAACCAAATTAAAAAGATAAAAATATTTTCAACATTGGTTCGCTTAGGGAACCAGAAAAAGACATAAGAAGACAGCAGAAAAATCAGCGCCAAAAGGGAGCCTTTTTCCCCGGCTAAATTCTTTACCAAATAATAAATAGTGCCTAAGGTGAAAACCATTAATAAAACATTGGCCCAAAACAACAAACTTAACCCACCAAATAGATAATAAACTGCCAGATAAGCAATATAAATGGGCAGAAACTGGGAAGTGAATAAATTATCTTCTAAATTTCGTACTCCGTGCACGGGACGGGAAAAATAATCTTCCCATTTTAAGGAATGCGAATCGACCAATCGGTCTGCTCCGTAAATATAACTCAAATCATCCCGGCTCGTCGGCAAGTCATGATGAAAAATACCGATGATTAAAGAAAATAAGAATATGATAATTATTGAGGCCAGTCCGTATTTGCTAATTCTTTTCCACTTCCATCTCTGGAAAGAGCGAATAACAAAATATAAAGATAGCAATATTAATAGAGAGGTTGCTGTAATAACCGGCAAAAAATAAAAGTAGCCAAATATTGCCAATCCTAAAATGACAGTTAAGTAAACTGAAAAAGCTAAGCAGATATCAAGAAATGATTTTTTTAAAGGCATAGAACAATTGAACAAAAGGAGCGTAAATTAGCTTTAGGTAATAATAGCATTTTTCCTTGTGATTGAAATAGCGCCAGACAATTTTAAACCTTGCCCTGGTTCGCAACAGCAATTTTTTGAATTGATACTTATTAATCTTCATTGACGAATCTATATTTTCTTTATGAATCACCAAAGTATCAGTTAGATAACCCAGCTGGAAGCCAGCCTTTTGAGCACGAAGGCTAAAATCAACATCCTCGCCGTACATAAAGAAAGTCTCGTCCAAAAAACCGATTGTTTCAAAAACTTCTTTTTTGATAAATAAGGCGCAGGCCGGCAGCCAATCAGTACGGTTATTTTTATCCGCTTCTTTAATTATTTTCTTTTTATTAATATGATCGCCTATTTTTGCGTTGGGATGTTTTAAAATTTCTTTTCCCCGATAAATTACTGTACCGGCAAACCAAATTTTTTTTTCCTGGGGATATAGGATAATGGAACTGGCTAATCCCACCTTTTGATTTTCAAGCAAATATTTTAAACCTTGTTTAATGAAATCAGGCGCTACCTCCGTGTCTTGATTAAGCAGAACAACCAAGTCAGTACCTAGCTCCAATGCTTTTCTAATTCCAATATTATTCCCTTTAGCAAAGCCTAGATTAGTATTATTCTTGATTAAAATGACATCTTTAAAATTACTTCTGATTATTTCTTCGGTTTTGTCTTTTGAATTATTATCAACAACGCTTATCCTAAAGTTTTGGGCTTCTTTTTGGGAATATAGTGAATTTAAACAATCGGCGATATATTGCTGGCCATTCCAAGTTACAATAATGACATAAATCTTATTGTTCATCTTTTTTTATAACCACTACAAAATATCCTCCAAATCGACCAAGCCAAGACTGCATTAATTTTTTTTCTAATTTCTTAAAAATTGGGACAAGGGAAAGCTTTTTTCCTATCGCTAATACCTTTATTCCGTAATATTCCGTTACCTTCCATTTATTTGGTAAATAACTTTTAATTTTTCCTAAACCATCATATCTAATATAAACTCCCCGACGCTTAACTAAATTATATACCCAATTGGTAAGTTTCTTTAAGCTATAAGGATTATAAAACTCTAAAATTAGGACCCCGTCATTCTTTACCACTCTTGCTGCTTCTTCGATCACTTTGTTTACTTCTGGGATATGGGCCAGTACTTTGAAAGAGTAAACTAAATCAAAACTATTATCGGGAAAAGGAATCTTAGTAGCATTAGCCATTTGAACATTTAAGTTTTTTTCTTTGGCTTTCTCCAACATGCCCGGCGATAAATCAATGCCCCTAGCCGAAAGAGTAAATTTATTCACTTCGTTCAAAATAATTCCCGTGCCGCAGCCAATCTCAAGAACATTTTTATTTTCTCCGTATTCCCTAACTATTTCTATTTCCTGATTATTAATAAACTCATAGTATCCCTTGCTCCGCTCTTGATCATACCAGGAACCATACTTATTATAGTAGTCTTCTGTCTTTTGGTAATTGCCTACTTTATCGATTTCCATTTAATAAGTTTAAATAATCTTTTGCGATTTTCTTTATATCAAAGTTATTGATGATGGTCCGACGGGCATTTATTCCTAATTCCTTTCTTTTTGCCGGATCATCAATCAGATATTGTAACTTTTCTGTCAATTCTTCGTCATTTTTTACAATATATCCATTATAGCCATCTTTAATCAAAAATTCTAATGAGGGGGTTTTTGTGCCGATCACGGGAATTTCTAACGACATAGCCTCTAGGGCGGCCTGAGAATGTCCTAGAACCGAATCAGAGCTTCGATATGGCAAAACAACTAAATCGCAAGAAGCAATAGTGGGGATTATTGATTTTTGCCACCCGACTAATATTATTCTTGAATCTTTTTCCGTTTGTTCTTTTATTAAATCTTTTAGAGGTCCATCGCCGCCGGCAAAAATCACCTCGGCCTTCCTAGGATTAATCTTTAAAAACGCGTTTAACAGTCTGTCCGGACCCTTGATCTGATAGAAGTGACCAAAAAAACCTATTCGCACTTTTTGGCTTTTGTTAACTTCTAGAATTTTCTGATTTAAAGCAGCACTATTTACTCCCGGCGTTATTAACACACTTTTTATTCCTAGGTTCTGATACTGCTGACGGAGATAGTCGTTTGTCGCAATAATGTTCTTGAATTGTCTTAAAAATAGTTTGTAATAAGGGGAAAGAATTTTTTTGTTATAATTTGTTGCCTGGCAAAAAATCTGATTCTTATTTTTTAATAAAATAGAGATTAATCCAAAATAAAAAAAGGTTTTGAGTGGTTCAAATATTCCACTAAAAATAACAACTGCGTCGGGATTAAGCTTATTTACTAAGTTGGGAGCAGTTATCGTAAAAGGTTTTTTGACCTTTATAATATCATAACCGTTATAGCGATCCTTGTCCTTAGTATCTTTTTCTTTTTTATAAGAAACAACGGTTAAATCAACATCTTGGGCAAGGGCGTTAGCCAACTCATACACAAAACTAGAAATGCCCGAAGGTCTCTTAATTGGGAAAAAATATTTAATGACAATTGCTACTTTTATTCTCGGCATAAATTCTTAAAAGCAATTTGATACTTAGGAATCAGGTTATCCCAAGAGAAATTTTCTAAGGTGAACTCTTTGGCTTGTTTTCGGATTAGTTCCCTATTTTCCTTCAAGAGCAATTCTATCTTTTCTTTAAAGGCGACGGCGTCTCCAGGAGGCAGTAAAAAACCATTTTTGCCATCTTGTACTGCTTCGGTAATCCCTTCTAGTTTTGAAGCTACAACTGGTAATCCTCTGGCTGCCGCTTCGATAGCCACAATCCCAAAGCCTTCACTGTCTCCTATTACCGGAATATTCGGCATAATACAAAGATCGGCTGTCTGGTACAGAATCTCCAGTTTTTCATCGGAAACTTTCCCCAGCAGAATTACTCTTTTTTCCAGCTTATTTTGCCTTATTGTTTCTCTTATCAAATCAAGCTCGCTAGCAACATTTTTGAGCCAGTCAGGTTCTCCTACTACCAAATAGATTGCATCCTCTCTAATTAAGGGCATGACTTGATCGATAAACCAATTAACCCCTTTTCTTTTTACTAATCTGCCAACGGTTAAAAGACATTTTTTATCTTTATACTGATCACCAATTATTTTATATAATTCTTCTTTTCCGCAAGAATTCATTTTGTTTTTCAAATTTACGCCGATTGGTATTATAGTGGTTTTAGAAAAACCGTTTTCTTTGGCTATTTTTTCAGTATTATGGCTGTTGCAGATTAATAAATCATAATTTTTTTCTTTGGCGAATAGTTTTAAGTAGCTTTTATAGATCTTAGCCAATAATCCTTTTCTTTCAGAAAAATTAACATCCAGACCATGAATATTGATTGCCACCTTCGTTCGATTATTAAGTTTTTTAATCCAACCACCAAGAATTACTAATACCATATCGCTTAGATGGAGAATTTCAATTTTTTTCGAATTAAAGAGAAGGTAAAAAAAGCAATAAGGAAGAAACCAGACGAGATGCATCTGGTTTTTCTCTTTCATCGGAATAATTTTTTTCTCCCCCGGATATTTTGTTGTTAAATTGTAGCTCAAAGTCTCCATACCGCCTTTAGAGGGAGGGTATTTTCTGGTAATAAATAAAATTTTCATTTTTTGTAACGATCTTTCTTGAGAGAATAGAGAACTTCTTCCAGCATCTTGCGATTCCATCCCACTGCCGAAGCAATTAATCCCAAAATAAACACCTGAAAACCAACCAGGATTAAAATAGCCGCTATTATTAATGATTGAATGTGTCCTTTTCCGCCAGCATCGGTAAAAAAGTAATAATAGAGAAAACGAAGAACTAAAATCACGCCCGGAATAGAAATAATCGCCCCTAAAGCAGAAAGTACTCTTAAGGGCTTGTAAACGGTAAAAACGCGAAAGATAACAACTAGAGATTTTATTAAATGTTTGGGAACGCTGGGGATTAGCCGAGATTTTCTTGAAACTTTTCTCGCTTTGATTGGAATGGAATCAACAATCAAATTATGGTCCAAGGCCTGAATCAAAGTTTCGTGGGTATAAGTATGTTTTGATAGAATAGATATCCGCAAGGCCGCTTCACGATTATAGGCCCGAAAACCAGAAGAAACATCTAGAACTTTTTTTAGTCTCATTAACCTTGATACACTAAAACTGCCCAACATATTTAAATACTTATTGGCCGCCGGCATATATTCTAGCTTTTTAACCTCTCGGTCTCCAATGACTATATCAGCTTTAATTTTAAGAATTGGCTGAACTAATTCCGGAATTCGAGACTGGTTATAATGGTTATCCGCATCAGTATTAACAATAATGTCTGCCCCTCTTTCTAGGGCACCGGCAATGGCGTCTTGAAAAGTGCAGGCCAGGCCCTTATTTTCACTGTGTGAAATTAGATAATCCGCTCCGGCCTCTTTAGCTTTTTGTACTGTCTGGTCAGTGGAACCATCGTCTAAAACCAATACCTTAACTTCGGAGATGCCCTCAATTGAGCGGGGAATTTCTTTAATTACATCAGCGATGTTCTGTTCCTCGTTATAAGCTGGGATAGTTACAATTAGTTTCATTGTGAGGAGATTACTTAATTACTAATTACCAATTACTGGTTACTGATTACTTTATTACTAATCTTGACTGGTAGTGGGAGATGGGGAATGTGAAGTGGGTATCGGAGTGCGGAGAAAGGAATGGGTCAAAATCTTACTCCTCAATCCTCATTCCGTAACTCATCACTCACTTCTTACTCCTCACTCCTCAAAATAAATTATTACCCAATTACCAATTACTCGCTTACTCAACAACTTACCGGCCAATGCTTAAATAATTAAACCCTAATTTCTTCATGTCGCGGGGATCGAAAATATTTCTGCCATCAACTATGTTAGGGACTCTAAGAAGCTTTTTTACCTTATTCTTGTCGATCTGCTTAAATTCGTCCCACTCCGTTAAAATTATTAAAGCGTCTGATTCTTTCAGTACTTCACAAGAATCTCGACAATAAGTAACAGCATCTTTGAATATCTTTTTTGCTTCGCTTATGGCCGCCGGATCAAAAACGGCTACTTTTGCTTCTTCTTTCAATAAGGCTGGAATTACCGCTAAAGACACCGCTTCTCTCAAATCATCGGTATTAGGCTTGAAGGCCAATCCCCAAATTCCAACTTTTTTGCCTTTTAGCTTGGGAATTAGAGTTTTCAGCTTTTTTACCACTAACAGTTTCTGCTCGTCATTGATACTTTCCACTGCCCTTAGAAGGCAAGGATTGGCTTTGTATTCCGTCAGTGTTTTTACCAACGCCTTTACGTCTTTAGGAAAACAACTTCCGCCATATCCACATCCGGCGTTCAGAAAAGAAGATTTTCCGATTCTCCGATCCAATTTCATCCCTTCTGATACCGCTTGAATGTTCGCTCCCACTTTTTCCGCTAACCGGGCGATACTATTGATAAAAGAAATCTCCGTTGCCAAAAGAGAATTGGAAGCGTATTTTATTATTTCTGCGCTTTTGACATCCGTAAATAAGATGGGACACTCCAGGGGTTTATACAACTCCTCCATTATTTTTCTGGCTCTTTCGTTTCCGTTTCCGATTACTACCCGATCGGGATGAAGGCTGTCTTGAACGGCCGATCCTTCCCTTAAAAACTCCGGGTTGGACACTACGTCAAATTCTCCCTTATATTTTTCTTTGATAATATCAGAGACAATGTCCCCTGTTCCGACCGGGACCGTGCTTTTATTCACTATTATTTTATAACTATCAATGTTCTCGGAAATAGTCTTCGCTACGTCCTTGACATACTTAAGATCGGCACTGCCGTCTTCTCCGGGAGGAGTACCTACCGCAATAAAAACAACTTCTCCGTGCTTCACAGAACTCCCTACATCAGTGGTAAAGGAAATCCTGCCCCCTCTAACATTACGATCAATCAATTCTTTAAGCCCAGGTTCGTAGATTGGAATGCCGCCTTTTTTTAGAGTATAAATTTTTCCTTCATCTATGTCACTGCAAATGACCTCGTTTCCCAATTCGGCAAAACAGGTACCCGTTACCAGCCCCACATAACCTGTGCCAATTACGGATATTTTCATATTCGATTTAATAAATGAATTATTATTCTGAGATTATTAAACAATGCATAATCTCACTACAAGTGAATTAGGGAGTCTCTAAAATCAATTAAATTAGATCCCTCGCTCGCTCGGGATGAGAGCGTTTTATAATTATTTAACGCTCTCATCTTATCAAAAATCTATTTTTTAGCAAGTAGATTTTAATTCCTTTCTAAACCAGGCGATGGTCTTTTTCAGGCCATCCTCAATACTGATTTTAGGCGCCCAGTTAAGCTTTTTTCGGGCTAAAGCAATGTTAGGATTCCTTCTTTCAGGATCATCTTTGGGAATAGCTTTAAAAACTATTCTTGATTTTGAGTTGGCTAATTTTTTAATTTTTTCCGCTAATTCTAAAATGCTTATTTCGTTAGGATTCCCAAGATTTACTGGGCCGGTGAATTTTTTTGAATTCATCAACTTAACTATCCCTTCTACCATATCCGACACGTAGCAGAAACTTCTCGTATGGGACCCGTCGCCATAGACAGTTATTTTCTCTCCTTTCAATGCCTGTAGAATAAAATTGGATACTACCCGACCGTCATCAAACGTCATTTTCGGCCCATAAGTATTGAAGATTCGGGCAATTCTGAAATCAAGCCCATTTTGTTTTTGATAGGCAAACATAAGCGACTCGGCCACTCTTTTTCCTTCATCATAGCAGCTTCTCGGACCGATTGGATTGACGTTCCCCCAGTAGCTTTCTTTTTGAGGATGCTCCTTAGGATCGCCGTATACTTCAGAAGTAGAAGCCTGGAGAATCCTGGCTCCGGAACGCCGAGCCATTCCCAATATATTTATTACTCCTAACGTTGATACTTTAATAGTTTTAATCGGATTCTTTTGATAATGGATTGGGGAGGCAGGACTGGCCAGATTATAAATCTGCTCCACCTCCAAAAAAATGGGGAAAGTGATATCGTGCCGGATTACTTCAAATCTTTTGTTATCGAGAAGGTGATAAATATTTTCCTTTCGGCCAGTAAAGTAATTGTCAAGGCAAATAACTTCTTCCCCTTGGTTAAGAAGATACTCGCAAAGATGAGAGCCTATAAATCCTGCTCCTCCGGTAACCAATATTTTCATGGTTTAATTTATAATTTATAATTTAAAATGGATAATTTCGAAAGCACTCAATCGCAATAAAACGTTAACAGTCGGGCGAAGCTTTACCATTACCAATTACTGATTACTAATTACTAATTACTCTATTAACCCCATCTCTCAATTCGTAATGCTTAAACCATTGGATCGTTTCTAATATACCTTTGGCTAAATTATACTTTGGCCGAAATCCCCATTGCCTCTTGATTTTAGAACAGTCCAGACAACTTCTTCTTTGTTCTCCTCTAACGGCAGGACCATGCCTCTTCTTAGCTTTAAAACCTCCCGATTTAACTATCCCATTAAATAACTCAACCACATCTGTTTCTTTACCGGTCCCTACATTGAACACCTTTCCCTTTTTATTTAAAGCCATCGCCGTTGCTCTAACAATATCTTTCACGTAAATATAGTCGCGAGTTTGCTTTCCGTCTCCGTTGATTATTGACTGCTTATTATTAAGCAACTTTGAGAGGAAAATCGCGATCACTCCAGCTTCCCCTTCCGGATTCTGCCTCGGACCATAAACGTTGGCGTAACGCAATATCGTGTAATCTAGCCCGAACTCATTCTGATAATAATGGAGATATTTTTCAATGGCATACTTTGATACCCCGTAGGGTGAAACAGGATTAACCGGATGCGATTCAGGAGTGGGAATTTTCTTGGTATCTCCATACATCGCTCCGCCGCTGGAGATAAAAATGAATTTTTTTATTTTGTATTTCTGAGAGCATTCCAAAAGATTCAAGGTGCCAATAATGTTTACTCTGGCGTCGAAAATTGGATCAGCCACAGACTTTCTGACATTCATCTGAGCGGCTAAATGAAAGACATGGTCAAATTTTTCTTGCTTAAAGATAGCCGTAATTTTCTCACTTTGAATATCAAGCCGATAAAATTTAGCCCTTTTATTCAAATTCTCTTTTCGACCAAGCGAAAGGTCATCTATTATTACTATCCGGTGCTTTCTTTCAATCAAGGCATCTACTAAATGAGATCCGATAAACCCTGCACCGCCGGTAACTAATATCTTCATTTTTAGATTTAAAATTAAAGATTATTATAGGGGTAGCAAGGGTTATTAAGGGTTGTCGGGGGGTATTAGGGGAAAAAGAAGCTTGACCAACGTTGTGCCCCCTTAATACCCCTTTATTTCCCCTATTAACCCTTTTATCCCCTTACTAACAATTTTCAACTGGCAACTGTCAACTCTAACGATCGCGAATTATAATCATTCGTCATAAGCTACGAGCCACTAAATTCCCGCTTCCCGCTTCAAAACTGCCACTTTATCCGTTTTCTCCCAGGTGAAATCTTTGTCCTTTCTACCAAAATGACCGTAAGCGGCCGTTTTTTTGTAAATTGGCCTAAGCAGTTTCAAGTGCCTGATTATTCTCGACGGAGTTAAGGGAAAATGCTTCCGGATCAGCTTAACAATCTCCGATTCATCTATTTTGGCAGTTCCTTTAGTGTCTACTAAAACGCTGATCGGTTCCGCTACTCCAATCACGTAAGCAAGCTGCAGTTCGCATCTAGAAGCAATGCCGGCAGCAACAATGTTTTTGGCGATATAGCGAGCCATATAAGAGGCCGAACGGTCAACTTTAGAAGGGTCTTTACCGGAAAAAGCTCCTCCACCATGGTTGCCGTGTCCGCCGTAAGTGTCAACAATAATCTTTCGGCCGGTTAATCCCGCGTCTGCCGGAGGGCCGCATTTAACAAAACGGCCGGTGGCATTAACAAAAAAACGGGTTTTTTTATCCAAATATTTCTTACAGATCGGATTAATCACTTTGTTAATCACATCTTTTTCCACTCTTTTCTCCGATACTTCTTCGTTATGACTAATGGCCACCACTACGGTATCAACCCTTTTTGGCTTGCCATTCACATATTCCACAGCCACTTCCGATTTTCCATCGGGTCTTAGATAAGGAAGTGTTCTGTTTTTTCTTAATTGCGAAAGACGATAAGTTATTTTATGCGCTAAGGCAATTGGCAGGGGCATTAATTCCGGTGTCTCCTTAGTGGCATAGCCAAACATTAATCCTTGATCACCCGCTCCCTGTTCTTTATACTTTCCGGTTCCCTGATTAACCCCTTGGGCAATATCAGGACTTTGTTCATCAATGGCCACAATCACGCCACAGTCCTCCCAATGAAAGCCCAGGGAATGATCGTTATAACCAATCTCTCTAATGGTGTTTCGGGCAATGGCCGCAATATCAACATATCCTTTTGTTTTTATCTCACCGGCCACTACTACTAATCCCGTAGTAACCAATGTTTCTATTCCGGCATGGGAATAAGGATCCTGTTTGATTAATTCATCTAGTATGGCATCGGAAATTTGATCGCAAATTTTATCCGGATGTCCTTCGGTTACTGATTCTGAGGTAAAAATGTGTTTTTTAACTTTTTGTTTAATCATTGTTTTTGAGTGATTTGTTTATTAAATTCTTAATTTATTTATTAAAATTAATATTTTCTATACCCACGACTCTACTTTTTCCTTTCATCTGGTCAATAGTTTTCTTTAATCCTTCCCCAAGCGGAATCACAGGAAACCAGCCCAATTTTTCTTTAGCTAACGAAATATCAGGCAGACCCTGCTTAGCGGTAAAAGGCAGGGGCTTTTTAAAAACTATTTTGGAAGCAGACTGGGTGAGCTTTATTATTTCGTTAGCGATATTAATTATTTTAAGTTCCTCGGGATTGCCAATATTGACAACCCCGGAAAAATTGGAACGCATTGCCCGTTGAATAGCCTCAATTAGATCGGAAATATAACAAAAAGTGCTGGTGGCCTCTTGGGGACTATAAATTTCGATGTCTCTTCCTTCTAAGGCAGCCGTGATAAAATCAGGAATCATCCTTCCATCATCCAGGCGCATACGCGGGCCAAAAGAATTGAAAACTCTTAAGATTTTTACTTCTAGATTATATTTTTTACCATAATTCATTACCATGCTTTCGGCAAAGCGTTTTCCTTCATTATAGCAACTACGGGGGCCAATTGGATTAATAAATCCCCAATAATCCTCTTTAAACGGAGCCTTTTCTAAAGGTTCGCCGTAGATTGCAGAACTGGAAAGAAAGAGAAATTTCGCTTTGTTCTTTACTGCTAATTCCAAAATATTCTTTGTCCCGTGAGAATTAGCCAGGAGGGTTTCAATTGGAATTTTGTTATATTCCCTAGGAGCAGTGGGGCAAGCCAAGTGGTAAATTTTTTGAATTCCCTGAAACTTCACCTTAAATTTTCTTAATTCCGAAAGCTTCTCTATTTCTAAAGGTTCAGTAATATCATGCCTAACAAATTCAAAATCAGGATTTTTCAACAAATGATCGATATTATCCTCTTGACCAGTAATAAAATTATCAATACAGATTACTTTGCTTTTTTTTATTAATTCATCACAAAGATGAGAGCCAATGAATCCTGCGCCGCCGGTCACCAGGATATTTTCTTTTTCAAAAATTGGTTTAACGGCCATGGTTTTTTAAATCATATTTATTAGTTAAAATATTCCATTTTATTTTTAGCAGTTCTCCTAAAGTCTTCAGATAATCAAAAAATCTGACCTTACTGCGAAAATCATTCCGCCACTTCACCGGCACTTCTTTAATTTTAAACCCCATTCTCTTGGCCAACATTAGAATTTCAAAATCAAATCCCCATCTTTCAATAGTCTGTTTCCGAAAAATTATCAGGGTCTCTTTTTTAAACATCTTGAAGCCACACTGGGTATCTTTAATACCGGGAACGATTAACAACTGAATAAATTTATTGCCTAGCTTACCCAACCATTCTTTATAAAAGGGCTGATGGACAGAGACTTGCGATTCTTTCATTCCCCGTGAGCCGATCACGATATCGTATTCTTTAAGATAAGGCAATAATTTTTCTAAATCCTCAATGGGGGTAGAAAAATCAGCATCGGAAAAAAGAACCACCGTAAAGCGCGCTTTCAACATTCCCTGCTTAACAGAATAACCCTTTCCATAATTCCGGTCATTCTTTATTATCTGAAAATGTTCGTTTTGGTATTGTTCCAGTATCGGCAAGGTCTGATCGGTACTTCCATCATCAACAAAAATAATCTCGTAATCGGGTAAAGTATGGTTTAAGTAGGGGAGGATTTCAGCTAGTGACTTCCTGATTCTTTTTTCTTCGTTATAAACCGGTATCACCAGCGAAATGGGAGGGAAAAAACATCTTTTGTTCATAGCAAGTTATCCTGATTATAGCCTAATTTAAAGAATCGGACAACTCCCCTCTATTCTTTTTTTCGGGCTTGAAAGTCCAAAATTTATTGGCGCTAAAATTCCAAAACATGGCGATTCCCACCGCACAAATTTTTGCCAATAGGTCATAAATTACTAAGTGGGTCACTAAGATATAAAGAACTGTTTCATTGATCAAAAGACCAATAACGCTGACCAATATAAATTTGGGATACTGAATGTAAATTCTTTTATTCTTGTCCCGAAAAGTCCAAGTTTTATTCAAAATATAACTGGAAGTAGCAGCGATCGAAAAGGAAACAAAGTTGGCCAACAAATAATTTTTCTGCCAAAATTCCCAGAAACGAGTAAGAATAATATAAACGGAAAAATCCAGAATGGTGTTAAATCCGCCAACTAAGGCAAATTTTACTATTTCTTTGATTATTAATTTTTCTTGAAGATGGCGGTTATTTCTAATTCGATCGATTATTTTCATTATGGTTTTTCTTTTGGAATTTTATTTCGACAAAAATGAAGATTAATTAATGTCTTTCATTCTGGTAATTTTTCGAGGGTTATTTTTTGTTTTATTTCCTGATTATCCCTCATAACTACCAGCTCAATTTCTTCACCTGGTTCGTATTCCTGCAGTACCTTAGGTAATGGATTATCGAGGTTGATTTCCGTTTCATTAATCTTAGTAATAAGATCGCCAGTTTTAAGTCCGGCCTGATCAGCTGGACTTTGATTAATAACGGCAGGCAGATTTAAGGTATCATCACCATAAATTAATGCACCCTGGTTTAGACCTCGACTTAAATTTTCAGGAACATTAATTATTCTACTTAAATCTAAATAATGAATTCCCAGCCATGCTCTTTCCATAGTTCCATTTTTTAATAGCCGCGGAATGATAGAACGGAACTGTTGGTCTGGTATCACAGAATCAGCTTTCGTTAACACTGGATCAGATTGATAAGCAATCCCTACTATTTTTCCGTCCAGGGCAAGCAAAGGTGCGCCCTTAAACTTATCGGGCAAAGGACTAGTGAGTAGGAATTGCTCATCAAAAGATTCGGAAGAAAAAATATAACTAGATATTTCCTCTTCTGGAAAAATATAATGAAGATCTCCTAGTTCCGTAAACATTACTTCCGAGGATCCATCAATCTTGTTGATAAAACTGATTAACCGTTGGCCGGCTTTCAAATCAGCAGGATCGACAAATTCTGCCATCGCTAGATTAGTGGCATTGATTCTAAAAAAAACAGAATTGCTCATCGGATCAGATTGAATATTGGCAACAGAATAGATATTCTGGTCAGAGGTTACAGCAACATATTCGCTGTTAAGATCATCTACGACCTGTTGTGATGTTATAACTAAACCGTCGTTAGTTAGAATTATTCCGCTGCCCTTTGTTTCTTCCATGCGATAAACCTGACTTAAGGGATCTTTTGAGTTGTCGTTCTTTTTTTTGAAAATGGTTACTACCTTCGACCTACTTTCCCGAATAGTCTGCTGGATTTCAAACTCAGAAGCGGTAAGATTTTTCTCGCTCTTTTGAATAATTATCCTACTGTCATCTGGATAGGTTTTTAAATAAAACTGGCTAACAATAGGCAGATTAGGATATGATACGGCCAAAGCATTAATTATCACTTCGCCCAGTAAACCGGCTAAAAATCCAGCGATAATTGCGACAACAATGATTAATACTCCATTCTTGGAACGAGTGGGCGGTCGATTAAACGATTTTGAATCAGATTGAGAATAGATTTCTTTAACTACTTTCTCTTTTTTAAGAACTTTTGGTGAAGTGGGAACTGGTTTTACTTTCATAATTGATGAGTAAATAGTAATTGGTAAGTAGTGAGCAATAATTAATGTTTGTAATTAGAGACTACCGGTATTCTTAATAGTTACGGTAAGCAATTGGTGATATTTCATGCCCAGTGAGCAGTAAGGACAACGATAAAAAGGATTGTGCAACTAATCCCAAGATAGCGCTTTAACACTTTTTTGTCTAAACTTTCTAAAAACCAATGACGGGTAATGCCCGTTAAAAAATAATATCCGATCGCTAAAATTAATCCATTAACTAAATAGCTGGACGGCAGAAATTTGGTGACCCAGAACATTTCCGCCATTAAAAGCGCCAAGACTATAACCAGCGCAAGGTTTTTTCTAAGAGCTATTTTATTTATGGCAATCATTTGTAAAACTAGTAATAAAGAAATTAAAAAAACAAAAATCAGCAAGAGTAGACTGGAGAATCCCAAAAATAAAATAAGACTATAAAAGGATGCACTCATTAGAAAAACGGTAATCAGATTAAGATAAGAAGTAATATTTTCCAGAGAATAGGGCTGGTAGCGAACGGGCTGGTAAAAAAATAGAAAAACATTCTCGATGAATACCCACCATAAAAAAACAACTACTAAAATTATAAATTGTTTCAATAGCCAGCCTTCTGCAAAAAAAATGAAGATAAAACTGAATCCAACAAAAAAGAAAGGCGTAATGATCAACGACCAAATTGCTCTGACATCAATTTTCTTCCAGGAAAGCCAGAGAAGAAAGGCAATAACAGCTATTTCCAATAAGGCCATAAGGCCATAATACCATTCTGGTTCTAAAAGAAGGATTTCAAATAAACCGCAGATTAAGATAATGGAAAAAATTGTGACCAGTCGACGAATTAAAATCATAAATTCTTAAAACCAATTATTCATTTCCTTTGTTATTTGGTAACTTTCTGAATTAGGGCCTTCTCGGAACCAGATTTGAGAATTATTACTTTGATCTTCGGTTGTATAAACTATTGCCTCTCCGCTCCCCCATTCTAAATTATTTGCCTCAAGTTCCAACTTTTTTACCGATTGTTCCTCTAACGAAACGATCAGTGACTCAATCAGCAGTTGGTCGGAATAGATGTTTAATAGTACCTCGTTATTAGCGGAATTAACATCCATAAAATAGGAGCTGTTTTCTTGAGGACGAATTCGAATGGTAAAAAGTTCTTTCTGATTTTCCCCTCTGAGAGTCATAGAAATAAGCTGTAAAAACTCTCCCTTCACATCCAGGAATATAATTTTTTTACTGGTCATCAGATAAATTGGTGCTACTCCCCCCTTAAACAATTCAATCTCATCCAGAAGAGTCCCTTTTTCGTCAATCGTTCTAAAAAGCAGTTTGGTATCAGTTATGCTAGCTAATGGGTCTTTAATGGCATAAATGATGTTATTGCTATCGGAGGACCAATTATAATCCTGAACTTCACTGGCCACTCGTTCAACTTTGCCGGTTTGAAGATCAACTAGATAGAGATCCCCCGTTGCTTTCTTTGATGAAAAATCTTCTAAAAATGCTAGCCGGCGATCATCCGGAGAAATTTTAAGGGAGCGAGGAAAACCTCTGGTAATATTTAATAACCTTTTTTCTTCAGTACTAAGGGAAAATAAATAAATGCCGGTATAATCACTACTTTGAGAAAAAAAAGCAATTTGATTGCTTGATAAAGAAAGCTTGGGTCCGTATTCTCTCTCGGCGGTATTAGTTATCCTTTTAAAAAATAATCCACTGCTGTCGGTAAGGTAAATTTCATCATTCCCGTCTCGATTAGAAACAAAACTAATTAGACCGGCGGCCGAGGAAAGTGAAAAATTGGAATTTACCGAAACGAAGTTGACTTTTCCTTCCGGCTTATTCAGGAAAAAAAAGTATGTTCCCCCAGCAGCTAAAACAATTATTATTAATATCGTAACGAGATATTTCATTATTACTTAAAGGGTGCTAAGCCAAGAATATTCATTTTTTAAATCATCTATTTTTTTCTTCACAGCGCTAAAATCAATTTGATAATCAGGATTAACTGATGACTGTTGAGTAAGAAGCGGGCTTCTCAAATCATTAATTAGGGAAACTAAATTAAGATGCAGATCTTGATCTTGAGCCGGAACCTTCTGTTCTAAAACTGTTTCTTCTAACTGATCCAGAACCGCCAATCGTTCTGATATTTCGCTTTTCCCCTTAATTGGCGTAGTTAAACCATCCATGACATTAATTATCCCCTGAGTTGCTTCTTGGTACTGATGATTCAATTCTTCAGTAGTTAAGGTTCTTTCTTCAGCCGAGGTACTAGAGGAAAGTACTTCGCCTTGATCTTTCTTTATCGCTTCGTTATAACTAAACAACAAATAAAGAACGACAAAAAAAGCTAGGAAAGGATAAATAAATTTTTTCATAGTTTTAACATTATTTATTAATCTCTTCATTGAATAAAAGGGATAATTCCAATTTTCCTTCACCATTCGGATTGTAGCCATTCTCCACTTCCTCGCCATCCTTGAACCCGTCTCCGTCGGTATCCGCGTTTTGGGGATTACAGCCGTAATTCGCTTCCAGGAGATCTAATAATCCGTCGTTGTCGGTATCGGTGGTAAAATCTGCCTCAGTGTTCATTGATCCCAAAAACATAGCTCCCATCAACTCTTCCATATTCAGCTCCTCGGCATCTTCCGGAACAGCAATGCTAGCGGGCTGATTAAATTCAGTCAGTTGAATCGTCAAATCGGTACTTACTTGCTTATTATTACTATTAAGTTTTAACGCATTTGTTTTTACTTGATAAAGATAGTGATCACTTTTACCAATCCATACTTCTGTTTTTAACTCGTTGAGTCCTTCCGGAAAATCAACTAAATCAGTGATCATTTGATCAGTAATGGTCTGATTGATAATACCAGCTAACTTTTGGATAAAGAGGGTAATTCCTGCGGCATCCAAAATGACGTCGTAATGATAGCACTCTACTCCTTGAACGGTCTGCTCTTCCAGCACGTTATTTGCTTTTATAAAAGTGCTTTCGCTGACCAAATCCTTCATTTGCTGGTACTGCTCTTCCGTCAGATCGCTGGCATTAGTGTTGAGAGCGGGATTTAAGGTTCCAAGATTGCCGGCGGCATCAGAGCTTTTTAGATAGTACCATTTATTTTTCATGTTCCCAAGCTCATAAAGAGTGGCCGGAATTTCACTTATTCTAAAGTAAGTCTTATCATTCAACATTCTAAATTCACCCGAAAAAGGCATGTTATCAGTTGAGCTAGAATAGGTACCGTTGATTGCAAGCGCTGCTGTTAAGCCGGTAGACGAAGTTTCCTCCTTTCCGGTCAAAGCTGTCTGCAAGTGCCAATTATCGTTTCCCACCTCGTTCTTTTCGGCCAAACTGAGATCAACGTTAAACGCCATTGATTCAACACCGCTCATTGCCTTCATCATTTTAGCAACAGCCGCCTCAGCATTCGGTGCGATAAATGGGATTGTTATATAACCTTTGCTGTAAGCATAGAATCCTCCGCCTAATATTCCTAACAAAATCACCACCCCCCCAATGATCAGTGGCAATTTACTCCTCTTTTTTTGAGGCTTAAGAGATAAGTCCGCGAAGGGCGGAACCTGAATATTTTTCGGATCAGGCGGTGAGATTTCAGGATGAATAGGGACAGGATCAGGCGGCAGAGTATCATTCTGTTTGATGTTTTGAATTTTTTCTTCTTCAAACATATATTTAAAATTGTTAATAGTTTTATAATAATCCTTTTTTATTAAAATAGGTTACGGTCCCAGCAATTACGGAAAGCATTATTCCCATAATAATCCAAATGGCACCGGGATGACCGACTAAAGGTAATCCTTCAATGTTCATGCCATAGATACTAGCAATAAGGGTTAGGGGGAGTAGAGCCACTGAAATTATCGTCAGCACCTTCATAATCTCATTAATCTTGTGGGACATTAAAGCTTCGTTGGTATTATGCAGACCTTCCACAATTTCTCGGTAATTCTCCAAAAGCATCCAGATTCTCTCAATATGATCATGAATATCATCAAAATAAATCTCTGATTCCCGGCCTAAGAAATCACGCCGCAAATGGACTAAACTATCCATGATGAAACGCTGAGGTTCGATGATCCGGCGAAAATTAAGAACGTGCCGTCTTTCCACTGCCAATTCCTTCACGACATCCATTGTTTTATCACTGTAAATTTTATCTTCAACTTTAATGATATTTTCTCCAATCTTATCCACCACATAAAAAGCCTTTTTGAAAAGAGGGCCAACCAGGTTATAAAGCAAAAAGCCGGGACCTTTGGCCACATCCTGTTCCCTGGCTTCTTGATCGTTTTTAAGATAATTAAAAAAACCATCTACGGCTTCAAATTCTCCTTTATACAAAGTAACTAGATAATTTTTTCCGATAAAAATATTTAATTCATAATAAACAATGCGATTAGTTTTATGACTATACTCAGGAAAATGAAAGACGATAAACAAATAGTCTTCATAAACATCAATCTTAGGGGTACCGGTAACGGAAAGACAATCTTTTAAATCTAAAGGATGGAACTTGAATTTTTTACCAAGATAGTGAATATCCTCTTCGGTGGGCTGAGGGATGTTCAGCCATAATAAACCATTGTGTCTTATTTCTTCTCGAGCCATTTTTTTTCAATAGTTAGCTCTCTTTTAAGAGATAGTTTAACACATTTCTTTATAAAAATAAAGTGTTTATTTTTCTTTAAAAAATCCCGCCGATTTTAAACAACCTTACCAATTTGATATCAAAAGACCGATGGATTATTGCCTCGGTCTTTTTTTCTAGTTTACCTTCTAGTTTAGAGATAAGGGTTAAAACGCATCAAAAAATGGGGTGGTCGAGGGGGGCCGAAAAGTCCATTCGGACCAGCGCTCCAAGGAAAAATCTCTTTGGCAATAAACTTCTTCTCCTTTTCAACTATTTCCCCGATAATCCTAATTAGGGAGCCTTTGTTAATATTCACAAAATCGGGAATATTAGTATTGCTAATATCAACCGTCCAGATCTCTCCGTCAAAACTTCTTAGCATTAGATTTGAGCCTTTTTGAGAGATTACTTCCCCCGATAAAAATCCTGCTTCAGGCTGAGACCAGAATTCCCCGCGGTTAGGCATTATTTTTTGGTACCCGGACAGATTCTCGGAAAAAAGAAAGTCAATTTCATAACCGAAGCCGGTACTGTACAGAATTCCGCCCAAGAACAGACTGACCACTACCGTTCCAATAACTATCCCGTACACACTGTACCGATATCCCTTTTTGGTGTGCCGAGCATTATAATAGGCAAGTAAAATGAACAGGACCATTACTATAATCCAGAGGTAAGGCAGGGTAAGCAAAGCGTGATTAAGCAAAGAACGTCCCAAGTGTTCCCTAATTTCCCAATCATTATTCACTAACCTAAAAATAATCACGGCAAATGCCTTGGCGCCAATGATTAAAGACAATACTGCTAAAGCCCAGATTCCGACCTGTTCTAAACGAAACTGCCACTTTGGTTTAGGCGTTATCTTATTCTCTTTGATTTTATCCAGAATATTTTTACTGGCATCATTTATATTAGAATTCTGTTCTTTGTTCATTTGCTATTGCTCTAAATTGTTTTTTAGCTCGGTTGATTAAAGTACCTACCGTTCCCATCGGTTTTTTGACGATATCGGATATCTCTTTATAGTCTTTTTCTTCTAAATATTTCAGAGTTAGTACTTCTCGGTATTTTAAATCCATCTGGGCGAGAATGCCTTGTATTTTTTCTCTTGAGATTTTATTATCTAATTTTTCTTCGGGATTGCCTTTATCTTCAATTAGGGCCAACATTTTTTCTCCTTCTTCACCCTTTACCAGCTGAGGCCGGGTTTTTAATTTCCGGTAGCGGCTGATTGCTTCGTTATGAGCAATCCGGTAAATCCAGGAATTAAACTTCAAATCCGGATCAAATGCATTCAAATTGCGATAAGCTTTAATAAAGATATCCTGCAGTACGTCTTCTAAGTCTTGTTCATTTAATCCCGATATTCTGCGGATATAGCGGGATAGTTTGGACTCGTAACGCCTCATTAAACACAAATACCACTCTTGATCAGCAAGGGTCAATTTAACTAATTCCTCGTCAGTTCTTTCTTCACAATCTCGATAAGTGGTCATTTAATAATACGTTTCAAAATTAAGCGCTCTTTCATTCTAACTATTATTAGGTTGGAAGACAAATGAAATTTGCAAAAAATGAGGCGAGCGTAAGCACGTCGCCTCGAAAATCGATTAGCCAAGAGAATGTCCCATTTTAGGCGGTAGTTCCCGCCGTTTTCCCTCCAGCGAGAATTTGGGTTGTATCGATGGGCAGTTTGGGCATAAGAACCAGTACCTCTCCTTTCAGAACGCCTTCCTCTGGCATAATGACCTCCAAATTGCCATCCACACTAACATACAGCCCGTGAGCAGCCGGATCAAACTTCACCTTTGCTTCCCGTAGGACGTCAGCGCAATTAATTTTCTTCTTGTTCCTACTGTACACCTCCAGCACGCACGGCGGAGCACCATTGAGCAGATTGACAAACCCGATTTCCATGACAACCTCCCTTAATTCAACTTGGATTGATTTATTTGAAGGATATAAGCTCCAATTTAGACAAATGAACTAATTAAATCAGATTATCCTAATTAAAACAATTTTGCAAGTAGAAGTTACTAAGGGAAGTTATGGGGAGTAACAGTATTGACAAGAATAGGAATTTGATAATGCAAAGCGACTCACCGTGAGTCGCTCTTTTTTTTGAGATCTAATTCTTCTTTTCCAGTTGAATAATCCAAAACCCCTTCTCTTCTACATCCTCTATATCATAAAACTGCAAAGGATTTTGGGCAGAATGCTCCACCTTTTTACACACAAACTCCGTTTCCCTACCGCTGTATTGATCATTTATCGGATCATATTCCTTCAAAACCAGAATGTCGCCATCTTTCAGCTTAAAGTCGGCCAGCCTTAACTCCAGAGTTCTTTCGCCCGACGAAAATTTTTCATACCACTCGGGCCAGCATTTTTTCTCAATTTTAGCCATATCCGAAAATTTAATTTTTAAAATTAATTTGGCGTAATTCCAAATGCCATTACCGAGGTACCGGGAAAAGCCACTGAAGAATCGGAGTGTCCCAAAACAATGCTGTTACTAAACGCCAGCATAGTTTCTTGCAGTTTTCCAAAAACATTATATATTTTGGCAATCGGTTGATTTTTCTTAACAAATGTTCCGGGCTTCACTAAAAATCTGATAATGCCGCTGGTCGGACTAAGCGGTTTATCTAAATAATCAAGTATTTTGCCTTGATAGCCTTTGGGTAGGGGGTAATTAAAAAACTTTTCCAAAGGTTCGGTCATTTTGAGATAAGCCAAAATATTCCAAATCGATTTTACCCCACACTCAATATTCATTTCATTGACAACGTAAGATTCTCCTAATTCAAGGGTTAAGGCGGGAATATCTTTCTTAATTATGCTGTAAGAGAGAGACCGGTTTAATTCCTCTTTTTCGCGAATGATTAAAAGACCGGTTTTTTCTCCAAATATTTTTGTTTTTTCATAAGCTTCTTTATGAACAGGGCCAGGGTAAGGATCCAATAAAGTATAAGGAATGGATTTTATCCAGTCATTATGAAGGTCTAAAACAAGAGTTGGTTTTGTTTCGATAATAGAAGTAAATATCTTATTGGCTACTCGCTCGCCCAAAGATCCGCTGCTGTTTCCAGGAAAAGATCGGTTAAGGTCCTCTCTAGTGAGAGTAATGCTTCGAGCATTGGTTTCAAAACCAATCGGGTTCATCAAAGGAAAAGCGTAAAGGGAGCCTCTAAGCAACCCTCTTTTTCTGATCATTTTAAAAATCTCTTGGACAACCACAATCCCCCCTACTTCATCACCGTGACCGCAAGCGGTAAGCCAAACCACCGGATCTTTTAGGGAACTTTCGACGACCATCAAGGGTAGTTGCCGACGGGACAAATCGGATCCGGTTAAAATCTTTAACAGGGAATATTTAATTTTTGGCTTTTTCATAATCTAGTTTTATTAAAAAACACCATTTTTTTTGGTGTTTATTTTTATTAATCATTGCTGTTCCCGCTCCTAAATCATATGGAAATACTAACATTCTGTCAATTAGAAAGCCCCGCTTGGTAAAGCAGTCGGAAAACTAAACGGATAGAGAATAATCAGTCGGAATAAACGAGATTACGGCAAGCGGAGATTTTTCCTTACCTGAAATTTTCAACTTTACGATTTCACCCTCTCCCACTCCACCTCACCGGGAAACAACAACTGAAAAGGATAACCAACGTGGTTGCGTTCTATTCTGCCGACATTTTGGGATTTGAGAAATTTTATCATTTCCTCGGTAATCTTTTTCGGATTAGTATCATTTTCACCTTTATATTCAATTTCTACAAAATCACCTAAGTCTTTAACTGAATCTAGAGAAACTTCATAATCTTGATAATCCCAGGACTGGCGCACTTTTTCTACCACTACTAGGGATTTGAATCCAAGACTGGCAAAAATATTTTTTACTTGCTTAATGTCTTTAATCTCTGTTTCATATTCATCGCGATAGCTGCTTTTGCCATCTTTATCAAAGTGAAAGCTTTTGTAATTCAGAGAAGAGCAACCTTCTGAATCTCTTAACCTAAGCCATTCTTTGATTGGCCGTTTAGCGGTAAAATCACGATCCGGCGGAGTGAAATATTCATCTACCTGCCTTTTCTCTGATTTTAATATGGCTTTTGATTCTAAGTATTCCAAAAGCGGCTTGGAATTTTCTATTTTGACTTGGATTTCAATTTCTCTATTCGCCATTTAAACCGGTCTTAATGTCCCCGCCCAAACCTGCCAGGCTAAAAGTGATTTGGCTACCAGACTTAAAATAATGTAGGCTTTTTCCCCATAAAGATAATCTTTCCACTTACCTACTTTTTTATACTGCAGAACCATATTAATAGCAAAGACATTAAAGAACAAGAAAATGGAAAAGAAAATCCAGTAGACAAAAGTGGGAGCGCGGCCTGTTTCTCCGCCGGCCAAGAATAAATAGAGGGCAATCGCCACCCAGGGAATAGCTCCGGCTAGACATCCAAAAATAAAAGCGGTCCAATTGGTCTTCTCGGTATTCTGGTTGTGCAGTTCCATTATCCAGCCAAAAAGAATCATCATGCCGTTAAGGAAAAACAAAAGCATTAGGCTGATACCGTCAGACATACCGGCCAGCAGGGCAACAACCATAATCATCAAGGAAGAGCTGAAAAAATATTCGATCCAGCGGGCATAGTTGGCTCCCTTTTTAAGATTGCGAACGTACCAATCGTAAATATTGGGCAGCGATACAGCCAAGTGGGCCAAAGCGGACAAAAATAGAAAACCGGCCACCAAAGGGCCGATTGATAAACTGAAAGCCTCTTTTAATACCGGCTCCAGCTTTTGGGTTTGAGTGTTAAATTCTACAAAAAGAGTGGTGATAGACAAATTGAAATTGGTGCTAAGATACAGCATCAACCCACCTTGGGCGGCATGTAGAATGGCCATTACTAAATTGAATATTCGTAGTTTTTTAAAACGGGAACCATCCCCTGTGAGGAGTCGATTGGTGATTACTTCCTCCATAATACTAGATTTAATATTTAGTTATTGTTGATTAAATTCTAGCTTTAATTCTTTTAAAAATCAAATCAGATGTTCTTGTTACTAATAAAAAACTTTTTTAATCTTTATTTCTACTTCTTATAAAATCACGAAGGAGGTATAATAGAAGCACGGATAATTCAGGAACTCTCGACAAAATGCAAGGGAAATTAAGAGAATAGCGGACGCAAAGCAAATAACTACGGCTTTGGAGGTTTATCTGGATAAATACAATCAATACCCTGACAATAGTGTTTACGGAGGAACAGATTACAATCGTTTCGGGTATTGGTGGGATAGTAGTTGTGGTGGTGATAATCCCAACGATGAATTTCTAACCGCTTTGAAAGATGAAGGGATTATGTTGACTATCCCCGATGATCCCAGCCACACCACTCAACAGAATTGCTATTTATATTCAGCAGCGACTGTGCTTAGCGGCTATGATAATCGATATTTCCTGCTTATGCTGATGGAGGACGGGGATAACATTCAAAGCATAGGATGTGTTGGATCTGACATTGCCCTCCGGCCAAATAATTCTTGCTTCTCACAACAACACGACTAAAAATTAGTAATAGACACTTTGATTAAAAAGACCGATGATTAAAATCATCAGTCTTAGAATTTATTTATTATATAATTTTTTGTTTTTCTATTTATTCGGAAGCGGCGTTTATATTTTCGTCAAACTCCTCAATTTTATCCTCTCCATCTACCACTCCCTTATATTGAGAAACGCTGCCTGAGCCAGAAATCTTCTGATTAATAGAGGGTGATCCAAGATACTGAACATTACCGCTGCCATTGATTTCAATGTTTAATTCTTCCGAAGCGTTAAGAATACCTTCACCGGATCCACTAATCTTAATGCTCGCTGTTTGAGAGACAAGATTTTTAGCATCATAGTTACCGGAGCCGCTGATCTCGAGATACTGATCCGTGGCTTTTCCATTTAGCTTAAATTTACCAGAACCGGAAACATTAATATTCAGATTCTTAACATCAATTGTCAAATCCGCTTTACTGGAACCACTGGTGGTAACGGTTAAATCGTCTGATTTCAGACTATCGGTAGCGATGGTGCCTGATCCTGATATACTGATCCGTTCCAAATCATCCACTGATAAATAATAGTTGATGTCCCGAGTGGGCCAAAAGTTCCAGAAATACCAAGGATTTTTGATCCGCAGTTTTAAAGTATTATTTTCCACCTTGGTTTCAAGATGTTTCATTAGATTGTCTTCGGCTTCGATGCGCAGAGATTCTGTCCCGGATTGATTAATATAAATGATTCCACTACCATCCAACTCCACTCGATTAAAGTCAGAAACAGACCGGTCTTCAGTAGTAAGACTGCCGGATCCTTTCCCGGAAAGATAGGAAGCAATTAATAAAATTATGATTACAACCCCTACTACTGTGATTAGGAACCTCCAAAAAGATAATCCTTTGTGGAACGGCGAACGTTCTTTATTTGATTCGGCTTTTGATTCCTCATTTTTTTCAGGGTAAAGCCCCCCTATTTTCAATATTGGACCGCCCAGTATCCAGAGCGCTAAAGCAATTATCACTCCAACCAATACGTCGAAGAGATCAGTTAAAGCTCCGATCAAGATGGCTATTACGCCTAATCCGCCGATCAAGGACTTTAACGCCTTTTTTTGATCATAGGTCATAAAGAGAAATAAAATTATTATCTCTTTTACTGTTGAGGTGGTTCTGGCGATTGCGGCGGTTGGGGTGGCTGTGGTTCTTGAGGTGAGGTGGGCGGCGGTTTTGGTCCACTTTCATTTTTCTTAAAGCCTCCCATTAATACCGCTAATCCCACAATCGCTAAAATAATTCCTCCTAAATATTTGGCGGTCGAGTTTTCCACCGCTACAAAAACCCAAACTGCTAAGGCAACTAGTATTAATCCCACAACGATTTTTCCAATTTTCATATTTTCACCTCCCTTCTTTATTTAAGATTTTACAGACTATTTTTTTGCCTTTTCTTTTGGTTTTAACTTGAGATTGCAGAATAAAAAAAGAATTCCAATGATAAAAAACAAGCCGGGCAAAATTAAATAGCTGGCAATCGGAATTTCATGCCCGGCCATCAAAAAAAGATAGTAGACTCCTAAAGCAATAAAAATTAACCCACCCAGCTGTTCCCATTTCCAAGCGATAATTAAAATAGCAACTAGAATAAAGGTCGGCAAGAGGTGAATCAAAAAAGCGACTATTTTCTCCCCCATCGGATAATCCTCAGCAAAAACATCTAAAGCGAAAAGGCTGATAAACGCGATAAATACAATCGCTAATCCCCGAGGGGCCCAGAACAAGGAGTTTCTATTCATATTTTAATTCTATCCTGATTTAAGCTAATAATCAAGATAAACTAGCTTGGTAAAAAACTTTCTTTCTTAACCAAAGATCGGCCCGATTAAGAATTCAAATAATGATTATCCTTTATTTAATAATGATGATTAAAAAACCTGCCAAATAAAAATTCCAATCATTACTAATCCAATAATGAATTTTATTATTGTCCCACCTAAAAAACCGACTATCGTTCCTAGGCCGGCTCTTAAGGCCTGACGATGGCTTTTACCACTGAGCAATTCTCCGATTATCGCTCCGATCAGTGGCCCGATAATCAACCCAACTAATCCTGCCGCAACTACACCAGTCATCATTCCGATAATAGCAAAAAAGATTCCTAATTTCCCCGCTCCAAATTTTTTAGCTCCGTAGAGATTGGCTAAATAATCCACTATGACGGTAAAAAGCATCAACACGGTAAAGACCACAATAATCAGAAAGGACAGTCTGGCAAAACTGGTAAATGCGCCATAAATTACGATACCCAGCCAGATTAAAGGAATTCCCGGCAAAAAAGGAAGAGCAATCCCCATCAGTCCTACTGTAAAAAAAATAATGGTAGTCCCTGTTAATATAATGTATTTCCAATCCATTTTAAATGAGTTTAGTTACTTTAACATTATATCAAATATCGCTAACTTTAGGTACAAAAAAAGAAGAAAAAAGTACTCTTCTTCCAACCAGTTGAAATTTGCGATTAATCCTTTAATTGATAAGCAGTTTCTAAAGCGATTTCGTTTTTATAGAAGTTACGATAAACACTAAACACGGCCGGCGCTAAAGAATCCCAGTGGTAGTTGCTAATGGCATAACCCGCTAAATTCTTTTGTTTCTCATAAATTTTCTCTTTATTAGCAAGCAGCCATTCCATTGTTCCCTGAAGATCATTTTCATCTCCGGGCTTGAAGTAGTGTCCTAAATGACCAATCACTTCTTGGTTCACTTTCAAATCACTCATCAAGACCGTTTTGCCATAGCTCATTACTTCCAAAGCCGTAGTAGGACATCCTTCGGAATCGGAAGCATTAATATAAAAGAGGGCGTTAGAAATCAGCTCCTGCAAAATCTTTCCCCGGCATTCACCGGTAAAAACAATCCTGCGATCATCTTGCGCCAGTTCTTTAAGAGACTTCACGTAATCATTTGTAAAAGCACCTCCTCCCACAATCGCCAATTTCAAGTCGGTGTTAATCTTTTTAAACGCTTTCATCACTAAATGAATGTTTTTATGCTGAACCAAGCGGCTCAAGATTAACAGATAGCTTTCTTTCTCTAATCCAAATTTTCTTTTGATTAAATCCGCTTCATGATAAATAGGATCCGCTATTCCGTTAGGGATAACGATTGGTTTCTTTTTGTAGTGCTGTTCACAATAAACGGCAATATCTTTGGAAACCGCAATGGTGATATGCGGAAAACGGCAAGCGGTCCATTCCCCCATTTTCAAAAAGAAACGGGCAATGGAATTCCATTTGGTATGCTGTCGGTCAATGCTATGAAAAGTAACCACCGTAATTGCTGACGGTCTAAAGATACGAGGAATAAAAGACAAAAGGGATGGTCCTACCCCGTGGTAGTGAATAATATCCGCTTTCGATAAAATCGCGTGCCAGGTGGACAAAAAAACGTGGGTAATGGCATCAAGGTGCTTGGTACGCAAAGAAAGAAGCTTTCTGACCCGTACGCCCTTAACGTATTTTACCTTTTCTTTTTGGGTATAAGGTCGAACGTAAACCGTGGTATAAAAACCGGTCTTAGCCGCTCTAATGGCCAGCTCCCGGACATGAGTTTCTACTCCTCCCACTACGTTCTCGATTCCCTTTTGCCCAATATAGGCTATTTTTAGCTTATTATTCATAAAAATACTCTAAATTAACATCATAATGTTCTACTTTCCAGAGAAGGGATACCTTAGCAAAACAGTAAAAAACTGTCAAGTAGAGTAGGTAATGTCCACACACATATGGCGGTTTTCCCTCTGAGCCGTTAGGCTTGGGAAATGAGTACAAATATGCCTAAAACAATCAAAGAAGAAA
>PEXU01000057.1 GCA_002774635.1 Candidatus Kerfeldbacteria bacterium CG08_land_8_20_14_0_20_40_16
AAAAGATTAAGGAAATAATTTAATTTTAATGCTGAATATCACCGTGGACTAAACAGAATTGACTTTCAGCCTATTTCCGCTTTAAGAATTATTTACTCATTTTTTAATTAAATGAAACACCGGACATTTGTGGCGATCACGCCCCCTCGTTCGATAAGGGAGAAACTAGCAGGAGTAACAGAGCAGCTGAAAAAATTAAATCTTCCGATTAAAACTACAACAACTAGTAATATCCATTTAACTCTAAGGTTCCTCGATTCGCTAAGCCAAGAAGAAATCAAATTAGTTGACTGTAAATTAAAGGAATCGTTTGCCGAAGAGAAAAAATTCTATTTAGATCTTGATTCGGTTAAGCTGTTTCCGTCAGAGCAAAACGCCAAAGTGATATCAGCAAATCTAGCTTATAATCTAAACTTGATTAAACTAGAAAACAAAGTAAGAAAAAGCTTGCGGCAATTTAGATTTTTGCCCGATGAAAACCGCCGCTTCCATTCTCATATGACTTTAGCAAGAATAACTAAGCCTCTTCAGAAGGAAGATATTAAAAAAATAAATAATATTTCAATTAAGGGAAGTTGGGAGGTGAAAACTATTGAGTTATTAAAGAGTGATTTATCAGGAAAGACCCCTCGTTATAACTTATTAGAAAGTTATCTACTTAAAGAATGAAAATAGACATTCTGGGAGTGAAAATAGACAGCGTGACCAAGGAGGAGGCCGTTGCCATCTTAAAAAAATATTTGGATTCCGATTTCGCCCATCAGGTAGTAACTCCTAACCCCGAATTTATCATGGCGGCCCAACGGGATGAAGAGTTTAAAGAAATACTAAACAATTCTTCTTTAGCGATTGCCGATGGATTTGGTCTTAAGTTGGCCGCTTGGTATTTAAAGCAACCGTTCAAAGAACGAATTGCCGGAGTTGATTTTATTAGGAGTCTTACCCAACTATTGCAGAATGAAAAAAAAAGTATTTACTTACTGGGAGCAGGAGCGGGGGTAGCAAAAGAGGCCGCCCAAAAACTAAAAAAGCAGTATTTCCATTTAAAAATTGTGGGGGCAGAAAGTTGTTTGAAGAATAATAAAATGATTTCTGATGAAGAAATAATTCGAAATATAAATTTGAAGTCCCCGCAAGTGCTTTTGGTCGCCTTTGGTGCTCCAAAGCAAGAGAAGTGGATTGCTCGAAATTTATCAAAGCTTAATACAATTAGGATAGCAATGGGCGTTGGCGGCGCATTCGATTTTATTTCTGGCCGGGTAAAACGAGCGCCAGTGCTAATTCGAAAATTAGGATTAGAATGGCTTTTTAGATTTATAATTCAGCCTTGGCGAGTTAAAAGAATATTCACTGCGGCAATAAAATTTCCGTGGGCAGTTATTAAATCAAGGAAAAAAAATGGCTAGTAAATCAAAAATAAGGGTGCGAATTGCTCCTTCCCCAACCGGTCCGTTGCACGTGGGAACGGCACGGTCGGCATTGTATAATTACCTTTTTGCCAGGCAAAACGGCGGCGCTTTTGTTCTGCGCATTGAAGATACCGATTTGGAGCGTTCTGACGAAAAATATACCAGGGAGGTTATAGAAGGGTTACATTGGCTGGGAATAGAATGGGATGAAGGACCTACCTTAGCTAATAAAGAAAAAGGGAAATACGGCCCCTATAAGCAGTCGGAGAGAACGGATATTTACCGGAAATATATTAAAAAATTGATCGATGAAGACAAGGTATATCCTTGCTATTGCACACCCGAGAAATTGAAGCAAGAAAGGGTGGCCGCGGCCAAAAGGGGAGAGGCCCCAAAATATAGCGGCAAGTGCCGAAATTTATCTGGTGCCGATCGAAAAAAACTGGAATCAGAAGGAAAAGGCAGTATTTTACGGTTTAAGACCCCTGCTCAAGTGATAACCTTCACTGACGAAATTAGAGGCGAAGTATCCTTTGCAACGGATCTGATCGGAGATTTCTCGATCGCCCGTGACGAACAAACCCCCCTGTATAATCTAGCGGTCGTAATCGATGATTATACAATGAAAATATCGCATGTAATCAGAGGGGAGGATCACCTCTCTAACACTCCCAAACAAATATTGCTTCAAGTAGCGCTTGGTTTTCCAAAACCGTATTACGCCCATCTTCCCTTAATTCTCAACGAGGACCGATCCAAGCTCTCGAAAAGAATGAATAAGGTATCAATTATTGATTATCGGCAGGATGGTTATTTGCCCGAGGCGATGCTTAATTTTTTTGTGCTTTTAGGCTGGAATCCTAAAACGGAAAAAGAGATATTTACCAAAGAAGAATTAATTAAACAGTTTAGTCTCAAGAATATTCATCGAGGAGGGGCGGTTTTTACCAGAAAGCGACTGGATTGGATGAACGGATATTATATTAGAAAATTAAATCCTGATGATTTATATAAATCAACGCTCTCATTTTTAGAAAAAGCTAAAATTCCTGTTGCCGACAAGGAATACACTAAGCAGGCGATTGCTCTGGAGCAGGAGAGAATTAAGAATCTTAAGGAACTTCCTGATGCGGTTAGCTTCTTTTTTCTAAAGGAACTGGAATACGATCCGAAGCTTTTGCTTTGGAAGAAAACCACAGGGGAGGAAATTCATAAAAATCTGGAAACAGTGGAACAATTTTTCCAGAAATTATCCGAAAAAAAATTTACCGCAGAAAAAATAGAGAAGGGGTTAAAAAACATCATTGCTACCAGAAAACTGGATACTGGTTCTATTCTCTGGCCACTCCGGGTGGCATTAACTGGCCGAGAAGCCTCGCCCGGACCGTTTGAGGTGGCAGCGGTGCTGGGAAAGGAAAAGGTATTGGTACGTCTTAAAAAGGCAATTTTGCTTATTAGTTGATTGATAATTTGCTAAAAACTAAAATATGCGATATAATTATTTTGGTTGAATGGGTTAAAAATATGTTATTTTTGTTCAAAATAAAAATAAATCCTAAAAAATTCCTTTACCTTATGGGATTGGTAGTTGTTGCCAATCTTTTATTTTTTCCTCGCCAGGCTTTGTTGGTCCAAAATTCGGAGGAGAGGAGTGATCAACAAATCAGCAATCAAGATGAACAGTTGACCAACGATATTAAACAGCAGATTGATGAAAAGGGAAAAAAGATTGAAGAGTTGCAGCAACAGATTGACCAGTATAATCAAAATATTGCTACCAAGCAAAAAGAACAGGCAAGCATTGAAAATGAAATATCGATGTTCGATGACCGAATTGCTAAAAAGAATCTGAATATTGAAGCGCAGGAGAACCTAATCGAAAAATTAACGTTGGAAATAACTGATTTAGAAACAAAAATATCCGATAAAGAAGATGAAATTCTGTCAGAAAAAGATGATCTTTCGGACATGATTAGAAAAATGTATGAATATGATCAAAAGACCTATCTAGAAGTGACGATCGGAAATAATAATTTTTCGGAATACTTTACTCAGCTAAAATACATCGAGCAACTGGAAAAGAGCACTAAGGATGCCCTAGATCATCTCAAGACTCTCAAAAGCACTCTAGAAGGACAAAAAGAGAATCTAGATGGTAAGAAAAAGGAAGTTGAGGCGGAAAAAACAAAATTAGAAGGGGAGCGTAGCGAATTAGAGGGAGAAAAAACATACAAGGATCAATTATTGTTTGATACTAAACTGGACGAAGCGAAATTTCAGCAATTGATTGAGCAAGTGAGGCAGGAAGAAGTCCTGACTAATACCGAGATTAGCAATCTAACGCAGGAGATGCAGCAGCGGCTTTCCAATGAAGATTTTGTTGGGCTAGGGGGCGATATTATTCAAGGAAACGCCACGCTTACTTGGCCGATCAATCCTAAATATGGAATCTCCTGTGGCTTTCACTGTGCTGATTATCCGTTTAAAAAATGGTTTGAGCATTCTGGAATGGATACTAGGACTCCGCAGGGGACGCCGATAGGAGCAGCCGCTTCTGGCTACGTGGTGATTGCCAAAGACGGCGGAATGGGGTATAGCTACATATTAATTGAGCACGGGGATGGATTAGCATCAATATATGGTCATGTTAGCAGAATAGATGTTGCTCCTGAGCAGTACGTACGAACTGGTGAAATAATTGGCTTAAGTGGCGGGATGCCCGGTTTTCCGGGAACAGGAAAATTCAGTACCGGTCCGCATCTTCACTTTGAGGTGCGGGTAAATGGTATTCCGGATGATCCTTTAAAATATTTGCCGGCAATCCTTTAAAATAAAAAGCTAGAAATATAAAATAGGGGATAATTAGCAGCCCCTAATTTAATATGTATTAAAGTGTCGCACAAGGTTACTTTTGTGACGCCTAGGTCAGCCTACTTCAAATAGGGGTCTTTTAATGGTATGTATTTAAGTATTTCCTTCTCGAATTCACTTAATAAAACTAAATCTACATTTCTATTGCGATTTGTGGTTATAGATTTATCTGTCCTTTTAACATTAACTTGAGTTATTTCTGGATTAAAAATACAAAGGTATATTTTGAACTGAAAATCCTTATATGTACGAAATTTTGCGCATACATTGTTAGTGAATCGCCCCTGTTCCTTATCTGGAAAAAAGACATCAACAGCATATTTCCCCTTCGAATGATAAATTAGAAAATCAACTTTTAATGCATAATCATTTAGTACTACCCTAGCTTGATTATGAACAAAAGGTTCGTGGTAATAATTTGCTAATATCTTATATACATTTTGCTCTGCCTCAAAACCTTGTTTATGAAGAAGGATTGCTTTATTGCTTCTAGTTTCCCCTTTTGAGTAATTTGTTTCTGCTAGACCGATTTCACTTCGAATATTTGTTATTCCACCAAAATTTCTTTCCAAAGTCTTTACATTTGGCAAGTAATCACAATTTTTTAAATCTGCACCTACCGGCCATCTTTCATTTTCCTTATAAAAGTGTCTGAATCCTGATAAGATATTATCCAATGTCCAAGAAACATGAAATTTACTTTTACTCTTTGGAATGACTAGTAGTCCTTTCGATTGTTTGTAGAATTTGGGCATGCAAAGTTATGTATAGATCAAATTAGATTAATTCTTTGAGGAATATCTTTTCTCCGAATCGCAAATCTATGTAATCTATATTGCTATTTGATTCTTTGTTGACTGCTCGATTGAGCAAAAATATTTTTAGTCTTTCCAGTTGGGCGGAAAGATCACTGACGGTGGTGAAAAAGGCTTGCCAGTTTTCTTGCGTCTTAATGATTATGTCCTGGGTTAAAGGAACAATATCGCATTTCTCCTCCGCGGTAACCGAAGTATTAACATTCTGGTTTAAATTAGCATTCTTTGAGCTATTTACCGAAGAACTATTTTGATTAATATTGAGATTGGTATTTACTTTAGTGTTGCTGTTTGTCGGTGGAACACCTATTTCTGATGATACTGGTTCTGTCTTTTTGGGACAGTTCACTTCGGGAATTAGAAACCGATCAATATTGGTATTAGTTTTTTTACTGAAGTTTTCATTCAAATCAAAAATTGACTCAATGACCTTTTGGGGCAGAATCTTATCCTTTAATTTAACTTTTCTTTCGTTTAAATCTTCTACTATTGGAAAATTTGGTTTTGCTTCTTCAGGAGATATTATGTGAGTCACTATTCCCTCTAAATCTAAATAATAGTAATGACCATCATTAATAAAGGTTAAATTAGGGATTTTCTCCTTCAGGGTAACGACAATCTTATCGGGCAGTCTCTTTTTGATCTTGACCTGCTCTAGCGCAAAACTATCCCAAAGAGCTTGTTCGGAAGCTTTAGTGTTATAAACAAACAAGTTGCTTTGTGGCAGGATAATAAGCCTTCTTGCAACGAAGACCTTATTTATTTCAGAGCTTATTTGGTCATAAGTCAGTTCCTGATTCCCCTGAATTTCAACTTCCTTGATTCTAAAAAAATTGGAATAAAAGAAAAAATAGATTACTCCGAGGATGATTAATCCAAGGATTAGTCGCCTTGGGTTTTTTATGTGTCGCAAAATAAAACCCAGCTGTTTCCTTTTGAAATAAGGATTTTCATAGACCGGTTTGTTTACTATTTTGATTTCGTGTTTCCGAAAACCCCTAATGTTTTTTGTTTTTTTTCTCCCAAACATATTGCTCCCTTAGTTTTATACCAATCTTTCCTTAGTTGGTAAGACGTTAAGGATTGATTTTTAGCTCTTTTGCGTTCAATAGCTAATGCAATTAGCCGATCTAGTAATTCAGAATAGCTGATTCCCGTTGCTTCCCATAATTTAGGATACATACTAATAGAAGTAAATCCTGGGATGGTGTTAATCTCGCTCAAATAGAGCTTTTTTTTATTTTGATCCAGTAAAAAATCTACTCTGGCCATTCCTGCGCAGTCAGTGGCCTTAAATGCTTGAATGGCAATTAATTGAACCTGCCTAATAATTTTTTTAGAAAGTTTAGCCGGAATAATAATCTTGGATTTTCCATCAACATATTTAGCATCATAATCGTAGAATTCATTGGAAGCAATCACCTCTCCGGGAAGAGATGCTTGGGGGTCATTATTCCCCAGTACGCTTACCTCAATCTCGCGAGCACTTTCTACCGCTTCTTCCACAATGACGCGGTGATCATATTTTAACGCTTCTTTAATTGCGATTACTAATTGCTTTTCATTTTTTGCCTTGGAAATACCAACCGAAGAACCCAAATTGGATGGTTTTACAAAAACAGGAAAATTCACTTTTTTTGTTATATCCTTAGTGATTCTGGTGGGATTTTTCTTCCAATCATTTCTTATAAAATTACAGAATTTTACAATCGGCAGTTGTTCTTCCTTAAATATTTTTTTCATTATTACCTTATCCATTCCCACCGCGGAGCCCAAAACTCCCGCTCCTACATAAGGAATACCAGAAAGTTCCAATAACCCCTGAATCGTACCGTCTTCTCCGTATGGGCCGTGTAATACCGGAAACACCACATCCAGGGAGGTTTCTCTTAAACAAATTCTGGCATTTTGAGTAGCGATCGGAACCAAGGATTTTTTGGTTGGATCAGGAATGATTATTTTTTCCATAATCGGAAATTTTTTTACACTCTGATCTCTTAAGATGTTAACAACATTTTTTCCGGTAATCCACTTTCCTGCTTTAGTGATACCGATGGGAAAAACATCATATTTCTTTCTACCCAATGCCGAAATAACACTTACGGCAGAAACAATAGAAACTTCGTGTTCTCCCGATTGTCCGCCAAAGATAACCCCTACTCTGATTTTTCTCTTAGCCATGTTTATGTGTCGTAAAATTTTACTACAAACCTCTACCTAAGGAAATGATTTAGAGATTAAAGATAGACTCGAGGAATTAAAGGATTAATTCTAGTAATTACTTCGTAATTAATTGTATTTGTTTTTTTAGCAATTTCTTCAGCGGTAATTTCTTGACCATTCTTTTTTCCGATTAAGATTACCTCCTCTCCTACTTTAATATCTCTTACTTTTGTTACATCAATCATGGTCAGGTTCATACATACTCGTCCAATTACCGGCACTATTTTTCCATTGATCAACGCCTCTCCCTTATTGGATAAAAGTCGGCTATATCCCTCGTGATATCCTACGGGAATGATTGCTAACCTGGTTTTTTTACTCGTTTTATAACTGCAGCCGTAACCGACCGGACTCCTCTTTTCTAATTCTTTAATCTGGACTATTTTTGTTTTCCAGGTTAAGGCGGGCTTGAGTTCTAGCCAGGAATATTTACTACTCACCTTTTGTTTAGTTTCCTCAGACGGCCATAATCCATATAAAGAAATTCCGACCCGAACCAAATTAAAATGGGTATCGGCAGAAACTAGGGCAGCGGCGCTACAAGCAGCATGCATTAATGGGATGGTGATGTTTCTTTTTTGAAGATGAAAAAGAAGATTTTTGAATTCCAGTATTTGCTGATTAGTATAGGTCCAATCAGCATTTTCTGAGTCAGCGAAATGAGTGAAAATCCCCACCAGTTCGATTCCTTTAATATCCTTAATGTCATCAATAAATTCTGCCGCTTCTTTAGCTAAAATTCCCAATCTGGCCGTTCCAGTATCTATTTTAACATGCAGGCGCGCCCGCTTATTCAATTTTTTAGCCTCTTCTGATATTTTTCTGACCGTCTCCCGATCATAGACCGTCAATTCAATATTATTTTCAAGTGCTTCTTCAATACTACCCAGATCAAAATAGCTTAGTACTAAAATAGGGGTCAGAATATGGTTTTTTCTTAACTCCAGGGCTTCTGCCAAGTTTACTACCCCTAGATAATCTACCCCAAAATCACTAGCAATTTCGGCTATCCCTACCATTCCGTGGCCATAGGCATTGCTTTTAACAATAGGCATTAGTTTTACGTGGGGACCAACCACTTTTTGAAACACCGCCAAATTATGCTTTATCGCATCCTTTTCTATCTCCACCCAGGTTAAATATCCCTCTGGCATAAAAAAATCTATTTATTTTTTATTTCCTTAATTCCTCCCAGATAAGATTGCAAGACTCTGGGGATTTCAACCGAGCCGTCTTTTTGCTGATAATTTTCTAAAATAGCAATAATCGTTCTTCCGGCGGCAAAAACCGTTCCATTTAAAGTATGGACAAATTCTTTCTGGCCCGTTTTTTTGTTCTGGTACCGGATGTTTAACCGACGGGCCTGAAAATCAGTGCAGTCTGATACCGAATGAGTTTCACGGTATTTATTTTGGCTAGGTATCCAGGCTTCAAGATCAAATTTTCGAGCTGCGGGATTGCCTAAATCGCCGGTACACATCTTAACAACCCGGTAAGGAATTTCCAGCTGCTGCATTAGCTTTTCTTCTAATGACAGCAAGTATTCATGCTCTTGATCGGAATTTTCGGGTTTAGTAAAGCAGAACATTTCTACCTTATCAAATTGATGGGCCCTGAAAATTCCTTTGACGTCTTTGCCATAAGATCCCGCTTCTCTTCGAAAACAGGTGGAATAGCTGATATAACGTAGGGGTAGATCTTCTTCTTTTAGAATCTCATGCTGATACATCGGTCCAATGGATTGCTCGGAGGTCCCCACAAAATAAAGCTTGTCCTTTTCAAAATGATAAGCCTCTTTTTCCCCCCCGTGTTCCAAATAACCCATGGCTTGCATGGCGTCGTCCTTGATCATTACCGGCGGCAAAATAGGCTTAAAACCTTCTTTTATTAAAAGATCTAGAACAAAGTTGATTAAGGAAAACTGCAATAAAACAGCCTCATTTTTTAAATAGGTAAAGCGAGAACCAGAAACCTTAGCGGCTCTTTTTAGATCAATAATATCCAGCCTCTCCCCTATTTCAAGGTGATCGCGGGGCGAGAAATTGAATCTAGTTTTTTCGCCAACCGTTTTTATTATTTCATTTTCTGATTCATCCTCGCCCACCCTTACATCATCCGCTGGAAGGTTTGGTACTTTTGAAAATAAATCATTGAATTCCGCCTCAATTTCGGAAAGTGATTTTTTATAGGCACTAATCTCATTTTTAAACTGTTTTGCCTTTTCCCGATCCGATGTTTTCCTTTGTTCCGATCTTTTTTGTTCAATTTCAGTCAGAAGTCTGCGTCTTTCTTCGTCCCACTTCAATAACTGGTCAAAATCAATATTAATGCCCTTGTTCCTAACGGCACTTTCTACTTTTTCCCTATTTTGACGAATAAATTTAATATCGATCATTTTATAATCCTATTTCGTTGTTAATTGCTTGCATTGCTTCTAAACCAATTTTCGCAAATTCCTCTAAAGTCAAATCGAGCTCTTTACAGGCGCTGATTACTTCGCGATTGGCTCCCCGAGCAAATGATTTTTCTTTATACCGATTTAATACATTTTCGGCTGTTAAACTGGCTATTTTTTTATCTGGCAATACTAAAGTAGCAGCAACAATTAAACCAGTTAAGGGATCAACGCAATAGAGCGACTGAGCCATTTTTGTTTCTCGAGGGATATTATGAATTTCATTATGTGCCCTAACCGCCTTAACAACTTCTGAATCTAATCTCTTTTCTTCTAATAGAGCTGCTCCTTTAAGGCTGTGTTCTTGGGGATTATTCTTAGTCTCTTCATAATCAATATCATGCAGTAATCCCGCTAGCGCCCATTTGTCTTCGTCTTCTCCGAATTTTTGAGCCAATTTCTTCATTACCGCTTCAACGGCCAGCGAGTGTTTAATAAGATTCACATTTCTTAAGTTTTCTTTTAATAAGGATAACGCTTCAGCTCTATTCATTTTTCTCTGATCTTAAGGTTGGAAATAAGACAACTTCTTTTAAGTTAGAAGCATTACAAAGCAAGGCAATTAAGCGATCAAGGCCCATTCCAAAGCCAGCGGTGGGAGGCATTCCGTGTTTTAACGCTTCAATAAAGTCTTGGTCAAATCGCTGAGCCTCTTCATCTCCACCTTTTCTCAATTTTTCCTGCTCTTTAAGTCTTTCTAGTTGATCATCAGGATCATTGAGCTCGCTGAAACAGTTGGCTAGCTCAAAACCAGTAGCAATTAACTGGAAGCGCTCAACATATTGTGGATTATTCTTGATCTTTTTAGCCAGGGGCGAAAGCTCAAGGGGGTAGTCGGTTAAAAAAGTGGGCTGGATTAACTTAGGACGAACAAAATCTTTATAAAGCTCATCTAATATTTTTCCAACTCCATAGCTTTTCTCTATTTTCAGACCTTTGGATTGAGCTGCTTTAGCTAATTCTCCCCTACTCCTTATCTGGTCGATATTAATCCTGGTTTCCTTAAGCATCACCTCTTTAAATTTTAAACGCGGATAAGGAGGAGTAAAATCTATTTTTTTGTCTTTATATTCAATAATAAATCCGTGTTCCGTTTTGTCCATAATTTCAACAAAAAGCCTCTCGGTAAACTCCATTAAGTCATGGTAATCCCAATAAGCCACATAAAACTCCAGCATGGTAAATTCTGGATTGTGTGACCAATCAATCCCTTCATTTCTAAAACAGCGGGCAATTTCAAATACTCGCTCAAAACCGCCCACAATTAATTTTTTTAAATACAGCTCAGGAGCCACTCTTAGGTAAAAATCCTCAGCTAAGGCATTGTGGTGGGTAATAAACGGTCGAGCTGTGGCGCCTCCAGGAACCGGTTGCAAAACAGGGGTTTCTACTTCTAGAAAATTATTTTGATTCAAAAAATCACGAATAGTTTTTATGATTTTTGATCTTCTTTTAAAAGTATTGACTACTTGAGGATTAGCTAATAGATCAAGATAGCGCTGACGATATCTTATTTCTGGATCAACCAGCCCGTGCCATTTTTCAGGAAGCGGCAAAATCGCCTTGGCAATTAAACAATAGCTCTTTACCAAAACAGTTTTTTCTCCCTTGTGGGTAGTAAAGAGTGTACCGGTTACCTGCAGAAAATCAGCGGGATCGATCTCATCGATTAGCAGTTGATACGATTTTTCTCCTATTTCATCTTTTTTAAAATAAAGCTGGATCTGCCCACTGGCATCTTGGATGTGAGCAAAAGTAGATCCGCCGTGACGACGAATACTCCTAATTCTTCCGGCCAATATTACCACCCCGTCCTTTTTCGCTAGAACGGAATATTTGCCTAAAATCACTTCGATACTTTTCGATTTTTTGATTTTAGCAGGGAAGGGGTCGATATTTAGCAATTTAAGTCTCTGAATCTTCTGTCTACGAACCTCCTCTTCCTTTAGAAATCTGGGCGTTTCATTTTCCACTGTTTATTAATTAATGTTTTACCTATTATAACATTAATCATAACTATTTTCAAACAAAAAACTTGGATATGCTCCAAGATTTAAGAAGGCAATTTTTTAGATTCAGTTTTAGGGATTAAAATAATCCGATTAGTTGATTTCAACAATCTTAAATTTTTTTACTCCCTGGGGCACTTCTACCGAAACCTCGTCTCCGATTTTCTTATTAAGGAAAGCTTTTCCGAGAGGAGATTCGTTAGAAATTTTTCCACTGCTTGGATCGGATTCGTTTGATCCAACAATAATGTATTCAAATTGTTCATTTCCCGATTCCAGTTTAATTTTGGATCCAACTCTAACAATATCTGATTTTTTATCAGATTTTATTATTTGGGAGTTCTTAATTACGTATTCTAATTCAATTATCTTTCCCTCGAAGAATGCTTGTTCCTCTTTAGCTTCAGTGTATTCTGCGTTTTCAGAAAGATCACCGAGCTCTTTCGCTTCTCTTATTCTTTCAGCAACTTCTTTTCTTTTTTCCGTTTTCAGATAATCCAACTCCTTTTTTAGCTTTTCCAGACCTTCTTTAGTGATGAAGGTATTCTTATCTTCCATTTTTTGGCTAAAATAAGCTAAATTTATAAATTCTAGGCAAATGTAATCTTAAGGATACGGGAAAATATTTTTTTGTCAAGTAAATAAAATTACTTGCAAACATAACGATTAATAATGATTTTACCTTTGATTAAAATACCAGTTAAATCCTTCCCTTGCTACCGGCAAAGCAGTTGCGTGCCCTTCGCCCCCCTTTTCTACAATAACGGTAATTACAATTTCAGGACTATCGTAAGGAGCAAAGCCGGTAAACCAAGCGTGAGTTTTATCCTCCTCTCCAATTTGAGCCGTTCCGGTTTTCCCAGCCGCCGGCACAACTAGACTTTGTAAAGCGCTGGCGCTACCAGCGGTAACAGCCTGTCTTAATCCTTCCCGGACAGTCTTGAGGTAAGAAGACTGAATAAAATCTTTTCTAATTACTACTGGGTCTTTTTTCAATGCTTGGTTTGATTCTGGATCTTGAGTCGATTGAACCAAATGGGGTTGGTAAAGTGTTCCGCCATTAGCAATTGCGGCGGTATAATCAGCCACTTGCAACGGAGTCACTAAGATATCTCCCTGACCGATTGCCAAATGATATGTGTCGCCTAAATACCAGCGTTCCCCTTTAGCATCTTCTTTCCATTGTTTAGTGGGTAAAAATCCGTTTGCTTCCGCAGTGAAATCAATGCCCAGCGTCTCTCCTAATCCAAAAAGACGGGCATATTGATTGATGCGATCGACTCCTAAGCCAGTAAAGTCTTCGTACCCTCCTCCAATAGTGTAAAAAAAGGTATTTACTGATTCGGCTAATGCTTTCTTGACGTCCGTTAGGCCATGCCCCCCTGCTTTCCAGTCCGGAAAAAAATTGGGACCCACCTGCAGACCACCCGTGCTCAAAACAGTAGTTTGGGGAGTAATAATCCCCTCTTGTAGAGCGGCGGAGGCGATTATTGGCTTAATTGTGGAGCCCGGAGGATATTGGCCCGACACCGCTCTCATAAACAGGGGTCGATTTGGATCATTAATTAGATTCTGAAAATTTTCCAGAGAAATCCCCTTAATAAATTCATTACTGTCGAATCCCGGTACGCTTACTAAAGCCAGCACTTCTCCATTTCGGGGATCAAGCGCTACTGCCGCTGCACCCGGGGAATTGGTGTTGGATACCATTTTTTTTAAACTCTGGTCCAGAACTTTTTGTAGTCCCAAATCAATAGCTAAGGTAATGTTTTGGCCTGATCGGGGGTCCTTGCTGGCAATTAATTTCTTTTCCTTTCCCAATGAATCAACCTCTATTCTTTTTTTGCCATCTTCCCCTCTTAGTATTTTTTCGTATTGATATTCTAGCCCTGTTTTTCCAATCGTATCGGTTAATAGATAGTCCTGGTTTTCCGAGAGCTCCAGTTCTTCCACGGTTATTTTCCCAGTATAGCCGATTAAATGAGCGGTGGAATCAGGTTCCAAGTATTCTCGGCTGTCTTTAATGCTGAAATTAATGCCGGGAAATAGCCTTGTTTCTACCCGTAGCAAGAGAGCCTGATCATATTCGATGTATTCCTGAATCTCAATTGGTTCATAAGAATAAGTTGGTACCCCCTCTAATTTCTGTTCTATCTCCTCGGCGGAGATTTTGATTATTCTGGCGACCGTCCCGATAATATTTTTTCTTTCTCCTGGTTCTTCAGGAAGATCAGCAGGAATTATCGAAAGAGTAAAATTTGGAACATTCCTGGTAAGAAGGGTTTCATTGCGATCGTAAATTACCCCCCGCCGAGCTTTGATAGTCTGAATTCGGATTCGATTCCCTTCGGAGATTTCTCGATATTCCTTACCTTCCACTAGCTGGAACCAAAAGGTTCGAAAAAAGATTACTATTAGTCCAATTCCAATAATTCCCAATACTACTCTTGTTTTTTTGTAGTTAATGGACGGTTTTAAGGTAGCGGGATTGTATGGGGAGTCCGGTAAGTCATCACCTAGCTTTGAATCGCGACTGTAATTCGCTAGATTATTGTCTCTAATTTCATCTGTGTTACCATAGATTTCAAAAGGATTGAAACGTTTCATATTATTTTCCTTTTAAATCTAAAAACAGCTTCTGAAACTTATTAGTTATGAGCCGAGTAGCAAAAAATATGATTAGTGCGGCAAATCCATTAATAATGGTTTGCCATAATAGTCCGATCCACAACTCCCTCCCGTCCAGAAGATGAAGATTTGAGGTATTAAATAAGTAGAAAAGATAAGAAACAATCAATAGTAAAAGATTATAGATTACTGTACCCGCTATCGAAAGTAATAAAAAGGTGTAGAGAGAACGATTAGTTAAAAAATTATTAAACAAAAACATCAGAGCTATAGCCGTAACAATAATAATGACGGTAATCATTCCGAAAGGATAAGGGGAGAACAACTCACCAACGGCGCCGGTTATTAATGACCACCAGAGCAGCGGAATTTCCTCAAAATAAAATACAAGAAAAACAAGAAAAAGAATAAGAATATTTAAACGTGCAACGCTATCAGTCAGATTGATAAAACTAATCTGAATAATATTCAGTAATAAAATAATCAAAAAAAATGCAATGTGTCTCAACATTTGGGCTCAAGGAATAATTATTGATAAAACATCCAGTCTTTCGAGAGAAATCGGAGATTCAATAGTGGCGGTTTGGAAAAGTTCTTCTGTTTTTTTATCAATCTCGTTTATTTGGCCGATTACTAGACCGGAGGGGATATTTTCTTCTAGGCCAGAGGTTACCACGATTTGTCCTTTTGTTATTTCTTCAGACTGTGGGATAAGTTGCATTTCTAAAGCTAAACCCAATTTTCCGATAACTACCCCTGGACTGTTATTCTCGTTCTGAACTTGAGCTCCGACGGCACTACGAGAATCGGAAATAACCAACATTTGAGCGGTTGAATCCTCAACCTCAATGATTTTTCCTACTAAAATTCCATTAAGATAGATAACGGGATAACCAACCCGGATGTCGTCTTTTTTTCCTCTGTCTACTAAATAAACTTGAGTAGTAGTGTCAGAAGGCTTCCCAATAATTTGAGCAGCTACCGCCTGGTAGTTCTTTGATACTAAAAAATTCAATTCTTGTTGTAATATCTCACTTTTACTGATCAAAGAATGCAATCTTGCGTTTTCAATCAACGCGTCACCTAACTTATCTTTCAATTCATTATTTTCTTTTTCCAACTCTTCCTTGGATAAATTACTTTGATTGGCAAAAATGTTCAATCCTAGCCGGTAAGTTACTTTTTCAATTGGTTTCACCAAATAAATTAAGACATTTTCTACTGGTTTAAGAATGCCAACCCAGTGCAAAAAAATCAGTAGCACTAAGGCTACAAGAATCGAAAGGTAGATATTTATTTTTGGGCTAAATATTTTTTGCCGCATTTACGTACCTGATTACTATTTCAGTCCATTTTCCTCGTGTGTTGATAAAACAAAGAGCTCCTTTACCGACTCAATATCTTCTAAAATAATCCCAGTTCCTCTTACTACGGCGGTAAGGGGGTCGTCGATAATATGGACTGGAATTTTAGTCTCTAAGGCAATTGCTTTATCAAGTCCTCTTAACAATGCTCCTCCGCCTGTTAAGACTACACCACGTTCAAAAATATCTGCCACTAGCTCTGGTGGTGTGACTTCAATGGTGGATTTGATATTCTCAATAAAAATTCGAAGGGTGCGAGAAATCGCCTCTTGAATTTGAGTAGAGGTAATTATCACTTCTTTCGGTAAGCCAGAAATAAGGTCGCGGCCTTTCATTTTAGTCTCTCTTATTTCTTTTTCCGGGAAGGCGGATCCTATCTCGATTTTAATTTGTTCAGCCGTTCTTTCTCCTAACAGAAGGTTAAATTTGTCCCGAGCATATTGAATAATATTACTATCCAGCTCATTTCCCGCAATTCTCAGCGACTTCCAGGTGACGACGCCACCTAGGGAGATTACCGCAATCTCGGTTGTACCCCCTCCAATATCAACTACCAAGTTACCAATGGAGGTTTGAATGGGCAATCGTGCTCCAATGGCCGCCGCCATTGGTTCTTCGATTAAAAACACCTGGCGAGCTCCTGCGTTCAGCGCCGCATCTTCTACCGCTTTTCTTTCCACTTCCGTTACTCCTATTGGGATTCCAATTACAATCCGTGGTCTTGGCAAGAGCGAGAAGGATTCCCGATGCACTTTTTCAATGAAATGCTTAAGCATTTTTTCAGTCACTTCGAAATCGGAAATCACGCCATCAGATAAGGGATGGCTTGCAGTAATGTGAGCTGGTGTTTTGCCAATCATATTTTTTGCATCATTACCAACGGCTAATATTTGATCAGTTCGGGTATTAATGGCAACAATCGATGGTTCGTTAATTACAATTCCTTTATCTTTAACATAAACCAGGGTATTGGAGGTACCCAGATCGATTCCTATATCTTGTGAAAATCGTCCGAATAAATTATCAAACATATGTTTACAGTTGGTAATATTCAGTAACCGTTTTGAGGATTTCATTTAGAGAAAGCAGTTGGAGTTTTTCATTATTTCTAAATTTCAACTCGATTTTGTCCTTAGTTTTCTCGCTAATTATCAAACGAATAGGAATGCCGATTAAATCAGCGTCTTTTAGCTTTACTCCGGCTGATTCCAGACGGTCATCATATAATACTTGAACTCCTTGTTTCTGTAAAGAATCATAGGTTTTTTCCGCTTCTTTCTTTACTTTAGGATGACTATCCAATAATAATAAATGAGCCTGATAAGGAGTTACCGTTTTAGGCCAAATAATACCGTTTTGATCGCTATTAATTTCTACTACGGTACCCATAACCCGGCCCAATCCGATGCCATAACAACCCATCACAATTGGCTTTTTTTGACCAGACTGATCAATATATTTTAGATCGAAGGCATCAGAGAATTTGGTTTTTAACGGAAAAATATTACCAACCTCAATTGCCTTTTTTTCTTTTAAGTTCTTACTTTTACATTGCAAACAACTATATTTTGCTTCTTCGATCAATTCTTTGTTTATGGCGATCTTACATTTTTCACACAAATAAATTTTGTCTTCTCCGGCCGGAGTAATAGTTTGAAATTCATGTGAATATTTTGAAAAAGTGCCACCAGAGGCAAAAGTTAAATAGGTTACTTCTCCGATTCCGACTCTTCTAAAAATATTCCGATAGGCGTTCTGTATAGCCGTATAATATTTTTCAAAATCAGCTTCATCTTTATGAAAGGAATACAAATCTTTCATTATGAACTCTCGACTCCTCAAAATTCCTGATTTGGCCCGTAATTCGTTTCTGAATTTAACTTGAATCTGATATAGGTAAAGGGGGAGGTCTTTATATGAACCAATGTGTTTTTTTACCAAGGGGACAATTACTTCTTCGTGGCTTTGTCCTAGTACTAATTTCTTTCCCGAAGCAGATTTAAGATGAAACAGCACATCGATCTTATCGCGCTTAGTTTTAATATAATTTTCCAAAGGATGAAGAGCAGGCATGTAAATTTCTTGACCGCCCACGGCGTTCATTTCTTCCCGGATAATTTGCTCAATCTTTTTTAAAACCTTAAAACCGAGGGGAAGATAGGTATAGACCCCCGCCATCAATTTATCGATAAAACGTCCTTGTACTAAAAATTTAGCATTTCGGCTAATTTCTTCGCGGGGAGGTGTTTTGCTTATTTTACTGAATAATTGTGATTGACGCATAGGTTAGCCAATTATATTTTTAAAAAATCCTAAAATACTTTCTTTGAATCGGGAAACATCCTTTACGCTCACCACAATCAAAAAGGCGATTATGATGAAAAATCCAGCGGTATGAATTAGCGACTCGATCCGCTGATTAAGCGCCTTACCTCTAATTTTTTCTACCAGCAGAAGTAATACCCTTCCCCCATCCAGTGCGGGAAAAGGAATAAAATTAAGAATTGCCAAATTAATTGATAAGAGCGCCGTAAATTGCAGAATATAAATAAATCCCAGTCGCGATATTTGCGAAGTTAATACAGCAATACCAATTGGACCGGCAATATCCGGCGGCACCGCCTGGGTAACAATCAAGTTTTTTATTAACTCATAGAAAGCAACTAAAATCTGCCAGGTTAGATAAAAAGCGGCTTTAATACCTTCCCAAATTGCCCGATACCAAGAGTAGGACACTAGTCCGGTTTCTACCAATCCTACCCCCATCTTCCCTACTCCTAATTCATCTACCTCGGCAAGGGTAATTTCTTTTTCGATTGTTTCCTTACCTCGCTGAATAGTTACTGATACAGTTTGACCCAATCGCTCTTTATTGTAGTTCTGCACTTCTTCCGCCGTAGTAAATTGCTGACCGTTAATTGATTTGATGGTGTCGCCTACTTTAATGTCAGCCGTCTCGGCTGGTGAACCGCTGGCTAGAGAAACTATCTGAATTTTGAGGTCGCGTATTCTATTTGTTTCAGAATCCCCGGAAACTACCGAAGGAAGACCAATATAGAACCCAATGCTTATTAAGATTGTGGCCAAAACAATATTCATAAGAACACCACTAGAAAGAATTAGCGATCTTTGCCAAATCTTTTTATGGGTAAAACTGTCTTTTTCTTCCTTTTGATCTCCTTGTTCACCCTTTATTTTAACAAAGCCACCAAGCGGCAACCAGTTGATAGAATAGACCGTTCCGCCTTTTAGATTTTCTTGCTCGTTTGGTAAATGGTTGCCTAGAAAGAAATGCCACTTTTTCGTCATCTTTATCTCGTCTATTTCCTGGATTTTATCGCTCACCGTTTCTTTAATTACCTCTGTATCCCCATTTACTTTATAATCGGTTAGGGTTAATTCTATTTTCTCTTCCTCCGCTAATTTTTCTAATTTTTGGCCAGAAAAGCGTTGAAAACCAAAAAGCCGTGGCGGGAAACCAAAACCAAATTCTTCCACTTTTACCCCCAATCTTTTAGCCGCCACAAAATGGCCTAATTCATGTACAAAAATTACTAGTCCTAAGACAATTATTAATGTAATAATAGCCGAAATCATTTATTTTAAACGGTTAGTATCTCTTTTTCTTTTTTTTCGAAGGTTTCTGCGATTTTATCCATCACAGCATCAACCTGTTTTTGAATGTCCTTTTGAAAAGCAAAAAATTCGTCTTCCGAAATCGAACCTTCTTTTTCTTGATTTTTCATTTCTTTTAAAACATTCTCTCTGATATTTCTTATCGCTATTTTTGTTTCCTCGACTCTCTCATTTACTATTTTGATCAGTTCTTTTCTTTTTTCTTCCGTAAGTGGTGGAATCTTTATTCGAATTTGCTGTCCCTCATTTACTGGCTGGATACCAAGATCTGATTTTTGAATTGCCTTTTCAACGTCTTTTAAGATTGATTTATCCCAGGGCTGAATTAATAAGCAAGTAGAATCAGGTGCTGTTATGGTAGCTAACTGAACTAAGGGCGATTCGGTGCCATAGCACAGCACCTTTATGTTTTCTACTAAGGTTGGAGTAGCCCTTCCTGTTCTGATTTGAGATAAATTTGATTTAAGGTGTTCCAACGCCTTTTCTGATTTTAATTTGAAGTCCTCTAGGTTTATCATGGGGATTAGTTAATTATTATTTCTTCTTAGCAATGAAAGTACCGGCATATAAGATTTGCGGATTATCAGGATTGATCTCTAAGACGGTGATTGTTCTGTTAGAAGGGAAAGTTTCAATCGTTTTCCAGGTAGCGCCATTGTCCGTTGTTTTATGAATTATTTTTCCGATCGTAAACCATAGTTCCGAATAGTTATCAGGATTAACCGCCACTGTTTTTATTGGTACCGAACCAAAAGGAAATAAGGTGGTGATTGGCTCCCAGCTGGAGCCGCCATCGTTACTTTTTAGAAGCCCATAATTAGTGGCCAGATAAATCACAGAAGGATCTTTTGAGGTAAAATAAAACCAATTGATATTTTTAGCTCCATTGTAATGCTCTAGGTCAGTATTTAGTGATTCCCAGTTTTTTCCTCCATTAGTTGAGCGATAGAGTCCTTGACCACTAGTGACGGCGTATACAATTCTAGTGTCAGTAGGATTAAAATAAAGTTTCTTAACTTCGTATTTGATTGTATTTAAAGCGGTCCAGGTTTCTCCATAATCTGTGCTTTGAATTATTTCACCAGCCGAAGTGGAAGCAAGAATCATTGAAGGATTATAGTAATCAATGTTTACCGATGTTATCTTTTTGTTTCTCGGCTCCAGGTAAATTGTTTCCCAATTTTGGCCGTCATTTTCCGTTTTTAAGATACTTGCACCCGTAGCGGTATAAACAGTATTGGGAGTTTGGGGATCAATACTGATTGTAGTAAAAGAACCAGAATTTAATCCGTAATTTTCCCATTGTTCCCCACTATTTAGAGATCGATAGATGCCATCTTCTAGCGTGCCAAGATAGATTATTTCTTTATTCTCAGGGTGAAAAACTATCGTACCAACGTTAACATTATTGATGGCGATTATTTTCTTTTTTTCTTTTCTAACAAATACTTTTTGAGCCCAAGTTTCACCATTATCATCTGAGCGGAACACCCCACCATCCACCGATTTGGATGTTCCAATAGTAATGCATCCCGCTCCAACAAGCGAAAGGGAAATTACCAACGTGATCAGTAAAAGATAAGTTTTACGCATAAAATTATAAATTAATAAGATAATTTTCTAAGGCCAAACGGGGATTGACATTATTACTTAGCAAATTTTGCAAAGCAATTAATCCGTTAATTTTTTTTAAGAGCTCTGAATTAGTATGCGATCGTGCCAATTTTTTTAATTCGTCAGAATATTCCAAATGAATCACTTGATCCAGTTTATTTTCCTTATATAAGAGAATATCCCTAATGATTGTAAGCCAGACGTCTGATATTTCAGTAACGTGACTGACCCGATCGAGATGACTATTTGTTCCTAAGTATTTTTGAATAAAGGAGAATCGATAACAGAATTCTTCCTTAAATACTCTAAAAAAGTCATCCGTCTGTTCTTCATATTTTTCAAAAAGGATAGGATGTTCAAAATAATCAATTGCTCTTCCTGGTCGGCCAAGCGCGGTCGCAGTGATTTTAAGAGCGATTTTTCTTGAACAACTCCTTTGTTCAAGATATTCGAGAATTTTAGCTCGACTGACTGACTGAAATTGCAATATTTGACAACGCGAAACAATCGTAGGAAGAAGAAGATTAGGGAATTGAGTAACTAATATTATTATTGATTTGCCAGCTGGCTCCTCCAGCATCTTAAGTAGGGCATTTGCTCCTCCCTCACTTAAATCAGCTGCGTCATCAATAATCCCAATCTTAATGCCGCCCAATAACGAAGTGGTGTTGAATTCATGTTGAAAAGAACGGATTGCCTCTATGGAAATATTTTTCTTCCCTCTTTCTTTACTAAGTACTAAAAAATCCGGGTGAATTCTTTTTTCAAATTGCTGACACATAGCACATCTTCCACAGGGTATAGAATTTGTTTTAGAATCTTGACAGAGAATAGTTTTTCCAAGGATCTCAGCGACAAGACGTTTTCCCACTTGACGAGGACCACTAAATAAATAGGCATTGGCAAGTTTATTCAAAATAATATTTTTTTTTAAAAAATTTACTATTCTTTCATTACCAATTACTGGCCACTTATATTTTGAGATGCTCTTGATCATAGTAACTTCCTAACTCAAAATTATCTCCATTTGAGAATGTTTTAATGGTATCATATGTCTGTTTATCATTCAAGGCGAGTAGGTTTACTCAATTTGCGCCCGCACTTTCGGCTACGGTCTTTTTAGTACCATCATGGTTTGCCGAGCAGTATTTTCCCAACTGTATTTTTTAATCCGTTCATAACCTAATGCGATCAGTTTTTTTCGTAATTCTTGATTTTCTAAGATACTATTTACTCCCGTGGCAATAGCTTGAGGATTATTGGGATTGATCAATAGAGCGGCGTTGCCTAATACCTCGGGAATAGAGGCAGAATTGGCAGCTACTACTGGCACTCCGCTGGCCATTGCCTCCAACGGTGGTATTCCAAATCCTTCATAGAAAGAGGGAAAAACAAATACTGTTGCCGATTTCAATAATATAATTCTTTCTTCTTCACTAACCCAGCCGGGTCGGATTACTCTAGTTTCAAGATTATACCGTTCAATGGTTTTTAGTATTTGATTGAAATTGTATCCCGGTTTTCCCAGAAGCACTAATTGACCGGCAAAATGATATTTCTCTATTAAGATCTGGAAAGATTCGATAAGACCCAGAGTATTCTTTTTTTCTTCTAATCTCCCAATGGATAAAAAATATGGCTTAATGATATTATATTTACTTAAAGTATTGTTAATTGACTCGGCTGAAACCTTTGTTTTTAGGCGCTCCTGATTATAAGCGAGCGGGATGACTGTAATTTTGTCTCTCTTTACTCGATTGTAGATATTTAATATTTCTTGTTTTGTGAAATTTGAGATGGTCAACACTTTACGGGCATGTTTTAAAGCATAACGGGCAGAAAAACGATGGTAATCATACTCATTGCTACCGTATTTGCCAAGGGTTAAAATGCGTACCATTAGATTAATAATTTGCTTCAACTGACTGGTCTGACAACCAATTGTATCTTTTGAATAAAGCTCTTGGAATCTTTCGAATCCGACATCATGCAAGGTAGTCACGGTGTTTTTAGGATGAACAAAAGGAATAGTATGTGCAGGCACAAAAAGCAAATCGGGTTTCTTGAAAATCATTTCCCAGGAAAGTCTAATTTGGGTCCATAGATATTTAGGTGGCCAGCTTAAGACCTTGTTCTTAAAATTGGATGGTAAAATTGCAAGATCGTCTCGAAGTGGCTCTTTGGTATATAAAATTAACTGATCGTTAGGATCAGCTATCTTTTTAAATTCCTGGATCAGATAATAGGCATACCATTCTGTTCCTGTTTTTTTTACTTCATTCGCTCTTGAAGCGTCAATTCCTATAATCATGTTGATTGATGATTTGTAAGTTATCAATCATTTAGTTTCTAAAATACTCCGCTTGTAAGATTCCAAGTTTTCCAAAGCGATGCCAGTACCTTTTGCTACCGAAAGTAATGGATCATCGGCAACATAGGCCGGTACCCCCGTTGCTTTAGTTAGTAGCTTATCAACATTCCTTAAAAGTCCACTGCCGCCAGTAATTACCATTCCCTTGTCGATGATATCCGCCGACAATTCCGGCGGAGTATCCTGCAGAACGTCCTTTACGGCTAAGATAATACCCCTTAATTCTTCTTGGATAGCCTCAGTAACATCGTCACTACTGGCGGTTATGGTGCGGGGTAAACCAGATACCATGTCGCGTCCCCTGATATCAAGGATCATCTTTTCTGCTAATGGCAAAGCAGAACCGATTGATATCTTTAAATCTTCCGCTGTCTTTTCGCCAATTGCTAAACTGTATTTTCTTCTTACATATTCTGATATGGCGAAATCAAAACGACTGCCGCCAATTCGAACGGAAGTATTAGTGACTATGCCCCCTAATGAGATTACCGCTACCTCAGTGGTACCACCACCAATGTCAATGATCATATGCCCGGATGCCGATCCAATTGGGATATTGGCCCCAATGGCAGCGGCAATTGGCTCTTTAATAATATAGGCTGCTTTGGCTCCCGCTTGAAGCGTAGCATCGATTACCGCTCTTCTTTCGGTAGAAGTGATTCCAGCCGGTACCGCAATCATTACCTCGGGTCGGAAAAGACGAACCCCACCTAAAGCCTTGTTAATAAAATAACGGAGCATACTTTCCGTGGTCTTGTAATCGGCAATTACGCCGTCTTTGAGCGGTCGCGAAGCGACAATTGTTTCTGGTGTGCGACCCAGCATTTCGTTAGCTTCATTCCCTACGGCCAGTACTTTTTTATCGGTAATAGAAACAGCGACTACCGAAGGTTCGTTTATCACAATCCCCCGCTTTGGCACATAGACTAGAGTGTTAGCGGTTCCTAAATCGATTCCAATTTTATTGGTCATTTTATAAACTATCTATTTAAAGCTGAGGGAAAATTCTCTATCTTCTAATAAATCTGTATTCAAGATTATTTTATTTTGCTCTTCTTGTGCGGCCTTGTCAATAGAGGAAAAGGAAGATATTTTGTCATTGAATTCTAAAACAAGATTAAATTGATAAGCAGGAGTACCGGCTTGTTTTTGAGCATAAAGAGCATAGCTTTTATTCCTAACTTGTTCAGCAATGTACGTTGGAAGTTGGTAGGTAAAAGACAAGTCACCTTGGGTTTGGGGTTCAATGGAAATAAAGGCTCCGAAACAGGTTTTTCCATACTCGTCGATTACCTCTACTTCGCCCGGCCGTCCACCATGTAGTTTGTCGTTTTCCATAGCCCCTTGGGATTCGATTAATTTGCTTCCCTGGGGAACATAGACTCTAGTGTAGGTGCGGTAACGAGTAGATTTCCAATTAAATGTTCCTTGGTTATCATAATGAATGTTTAGTTTAGCAATCAGTTCGCCCGCCTCGTTTTGAGTCAGGGTATAGCTGATCGTTCTAATTACGCCCGGATCACTTTTTAAACTGGCCATATTGGCATCGAATACCGCAAAGTAATCACTGGTTGTTGTTTTGATTTCTCCTCCCCATCCTTCTTCTAAAATCAAATTTTCCAGATTCTCATCTTTGAGATAAATAAGAATCCGCTTGGCTTTAATGTCAGCTTGAAAAGTTTTCCACAAATCTGGCCATTTTTCTGAGGGTAAACTTAGAATTTCATCCAATAGCTTCGAGGCCAAAACGCCAATCACCTCTTTTCTTTCTGCATCGGAGATCCCTTGGCGGTAGAATCCTTGCTCCACTTGGTATTGAAGGGTGTCTACAAAATTATCTGAGTTAAACTTTATTCCATTTACTTCTATTTCACCGGTTAATCCCAAAAGCGATTGAATAAAAGTGGGAGTAACTGCAATTACCCCATTAAAATTTTCCTCCCCACCGCCCTCTTGATGGTAGAACCATTCGGCTTTTTGAGCGGCGATGGGAAAATCAGGAGACCAGTTTGAATCCCTCATAAACCACTTGGTGGCATTGAGATATTTTTGAAGCGGCCAGGGAGGAGTTTCAATTAGCACGTCTTTTACCTTATTATCAAGATTATAGATGTTGTCCGTGGTGAATAAAGTAATCGAGCCATCTTTTAGTTTTAGTATTCCATAAGTACCAATAAATCCGCCGGTGGGTCTCATTTCGGTGTTGTTTTGTAGTAGAAAAAGATAGGTTTTTTCCTGAGGGTAGCCAACGATTTGGGGCAGTGCTTCAGCGGCTGGAATGGCCAGTTCTAGGGAATCACTAATGGGAGGCAGCTGTTCTTTTAATTGTTCAACGGTGTTTTTAATCGGACCCAGTAGTCCTTTTTGGGAAATTTCGCTGATGGCCTGAACAGCTAAATCGATTTCCGCTTTTACCCCTTGAAGCTGGGGCGGTGACTCATATATTTTTTCTAAAATCAGCCTTGTTTCTTCCGGGGAAATTTCCGCTAAGCTGGCTGAACCGTCTTTTTTTAAGGGAGAAAAAATAGTTTCTCCTACGTCTGCTAACTCCTGAAACCCCGAGCTTAATTGAATGCCAGCAATTAAAATATTTTCGACCGCTGATACCTGATGACCAATTAAGGGAATAAACTTAAATATTCGAAACTTGCCAAATTCCGTCTTCGCTTTCGAAAATTTTTCATTTGCTGTTCCCAGCGCCTTTTTTGCTCCGCTAAAGTCTTGAGCGCCAATTGCTCCTTGGGCTTTTAGGAAGTCATCTTTTCCGGAAAGGGCGCTGCGATACACTTCTTTTCCGGAGGGATAATAATAGATAAATAGTAAAAATAAAACGGCAAGGATTATTCCAAAAGCAATCAACCATTTTTTTAACTGATGTTTTCTAACGCTTTTTTCCTTTACGTTATTAATAAAAACTCCGGTCCGTTTTTTTTCAGAAGTAACTGAGGTCATTAGTGTTTAGACGTTAATTTTAATTTTTCAGGAAAAGGATTTGGCTTTCCTTTAAATTTTTTTTTGTAGTGATTAAAATCCCCGATATGAATGCGAGTAACATAACTGAATATTCCTCCAATTCCCGGATTATTTGCCGATTCTCGGTGATGGTAATGAACTAAAGAGACATCAGCAACATAATGTACTTCTAATCCTTTTTCCCAAAACCGCCGGCACCAGTCAGTATCCCCGATATATAAGAAATATTTTTCATCTAAAAGTCCCACAGTATGGATTGTTTCCTTCCGGAATATTAAACAGGCTCCAAATAGCCACTCTACCAGAGAATCGGTATTATGGTCAAAATCAAGCATCAAATAATGGGCCAAGTATTTTCGGCCCCAAGTTGTTTTTCCCAGAGGAGTCCTGCGGAAAAAAGGCATTTTCCAATCAGGGAATCGCAAGCAGGAATTTTGAATGGTGCCGTTGGCATTTAGTAATTTCGGTCCAGCAATTCCTACCCGAGGATTATTTTCTAGGTAGGATACTAATTTCTCCAAAGATCCAGGCACAATAACAACGTCAGGATTCATTAGTAATACATGTTTTCCTTGTGCTTCTTTAATTCCGGCGTTATTGCCCGCGCTAAAACCTCTATTCTTAGCTAATTCAATAAATTTAACGTTTTTAAACTCTTCTTTTAATTTTACTACTCCTCCGGTCGGAGAGGCGTTATCGACCACAATTATCTCGTATCCTATATTAGGATTAGATTGAATAATGTTTTTTAGGCAATAGCGCATAAGTCCTTCCGCCTTGTAGTTTAAAATAATGATTGAGAGAGTCATTTGATAACTACTTAAACCACTTTTTTAAATCCTGATTTTTAATTGATTTAATTTGTTTTATTCTTTTTCGCTTCTGGGACATTTTAGGAATCTGCTTTACTATTTCCGGTAGCGCTTTTCGGGTATTCGGTTCTTTAAAAAGTAGATAAATTATTTTTTTTAACTCATACCACCAAATAACCGGGTGAAAAAAAATTCTTAGGTACCCCTCGTTTTTAATCAGCATCCAAAGGTGATTCCGATAAGAAAGATAGTTAGCAAGCGCTGTTTTTCCCCAACGGTTAGTTATTGTTCCTTTATCGGACAAATCTGTTTTTCGCGCCACTGCCCGCCGGTGATAAGCTCTAGCGGAGGGGTTATAAACCGATTGATATCCCGCGAGCTTTAATCGCCAGGCGAGGTCGACATCTTCTTTGTAGGCAAAAAAGTCTTCGTCAAAATATTCACCATTTACCGCTACTCTTTCTAAGGCTGATTTACTGTATAAAACCAATGCTCCAGAAATCCCGAAAACTTCCTCACAACGATCATATTGTCCCCGATCTTGCTCGTTTTCTCCGCGATCGATCGCTCTTCGGTTTTTGAAAATTACTATTCCGGTTGAGTCAATCGTATCAGAATCAGTCAGTGTCTTCAAGTTTTCAGGAAATCGAAGTAGTTTTCCTCCCGCCGACCCAATTTTATCATTAGATTGAGCCGTTTTTAAAATTTCTGATAAGAACTCCGGCTCTAGAATAATGTCGGGATTGCAAATTAGCAAATAAGGAGTACTGGCCAGTTTTATCGCCTGATTGTTAGCTTTGGCGAATCCGGTATTTTCCGCATTTTGCCAGACCCTAAATTGGGGGTAGTTTTCCTTAATAAATTCAACTGTTCCATCAGAAGAATTATTATCAACAATAATTACCTGGTAATCCTTAAAAGACTGTTTTTGAAATGATTCAAAAAGCGCAGGCAAAAATCCTTTACTGTTCCAGGTAACAACGATAATAGTAATTTCTTTATTATGGTTTACTTGATTCACTGTTATTAATAGATGAGGTTATTTCGTTACGATGATTAATTTCGGGAGGGTCCTTACCCAACATATTCAGTACCGCCGTAACCAGCAATATATATCCAATTCCTAAGGGATGATTAAGATAAGGGGTGGTAAAATTAATAACCACTATAGTGAATAGACCAATTAATAGTCCTAAGATAATTGCTTGGATTGTGGAATTTTCCTTAAAACTAGCAAGGACCGTCCAGCCCCGACGGAAAATTTTAAAAATAAGAAATAAATAAGCGATCAAACCTAGTAATCCTAACTTAACCCAAATATCGAGGTAGCCCCATTCAAAAGCATAGGTCGTGTACATTCCATCAGGATGAATTGATAAAAAACGAGGGTCGTCAGTTTTATAGGTGATGGTGGTGCCAAAGCCTGAACCAATAATGACATTTTCTTTTATTTTATTCGACAAGGGAGGTAAAAGCTTGAATCTGCTGGTAGCGCCGGCTTCTTCGGTGACGCCGGTGGTCCGTTCTTCAATCAGTCCTCCGGTAAACTGCGAAGGGCTTGGCCAAGGAAACTTGATGATTGCCAAAGTCAGCAGGTAGACCGCGGCAAAAGAAAACAACAGACAGGTAGAAACGGCAAACACCCGCTTCATCGAAAGCTTCAGAATAAAGAAAGTAATGTGGTAAAGAGCCACTAAGCCGGCTAAGCCTCCTAACCACAAACTACGGGAGTAACTGACAAACACGACTAACGCTGATAATAGTCCCAAAAACCAGTAAAAATAATAATCCCTCTTAGAAAATTCTTTTCTTTTTACATTAATCATCAAAAATGCGATAAAGAAAAATATAATGATAGCGAAGATGTGACTTTGAAAAAATATCCGATAGAAATTATTGGGCATTTTAGTAATTTCCCCTACCCCGGTGAGTCTTATCCATTGGTATAAACTGGTTAAAAGAAATTCAATCTGGTGGGAAAAAACAAAAAGGATAAATACGGTTTTTAAAATCATTGCCAAAGCGGAGGCCAGCATAACCTGAAAAGCTTTTTGCACTTTTTCCCACGAATTCAATGCTTCGATAAAGACAAAGATTAGTCCAAAGAATAACCATCCGTTAAAATCAAAAAAAGTATTATCAAAAGAATTATGGTTTATGATCCCCCTTAAAATTCCCCAGGCTAAAAAAATAAAAAGCAGTAGGTATCCTCCTAAAAGCGGAAACTTAACTTTTGTAATATTCTTATTTTTAATCAGTTTAAGAAGCCAAACGCCCAGCACAACCAAATACAGACCTAAACGAATAGAAATAGAAATTTCAGAAAATTCGTAGGAAAAAAGGTAACCTTTTGATCCGATAATCAACTCTGCTAGAATCAAAAATAGGCCATACTCCAGCTTCCAAAGGGAAAGAATTAAAGCAGAGAATAAAATGATAAAAAAACCAATTGTGTTGCAGCTGGGATAGAAATACGCTAAATAAGAAAAGGCCTCTACTACAGCAATGGCTAAAACTGTGTAAAAAAACAACTTACCAAATAATTTTAACTTAGTCATCTTATTCCTCGGAGCTTTTAATTGATTCAAGTAATTCCACTAAAAAGGCCGAGAACATGCTGAGCGGATAGAAAACTAAAAGTATCGCATATTCCCACTTGGAGCAATGCTTTCGGAAATAGTGAAAAAGACTTCGATTAAAAAGATATTGTTCTTTTGTGGCTTTCACTTTTTTGAAACTCTGGCCTTGTTTATGCATTATTTCACAGCTGGAATTATAAACGATCGGCCAATTTTTTTGTTGGGCGCGCTTACAAAAATCAACTTCCTCAAACCAGATCCAAAAATCTTCATCAAAAGGACCCACGCTTTCTAGACATTGTTTCCGAATCATAAAAAAAGCGCCCATTACCTGGTCGACATTTTGAGTTTTTTGGTAGTTAAAATCTTTAGCAAAATAGCGCTTCAGCGAATCTAAATTAGGAAAAAAATGGTGCAGCTTAGTTAAAATGACAATTTGAGAAAAAAGATCAGGAAATCTTCTTACTGATTTTTGAGGTGACCCATCAGGATTAATAATCTTGCAGCCTAATACGCCTATTTTCTTATTCTGGTCCAGGTAGTTCAACGCTTCTGCTAAAGTGCGCCGCTTAACCTCGGTGTCGGGATTCAATAAAAGTAAATAGCGACCGCTCGCTTGCTCGATGGCCTGATTATTTGCTTTGGCAAACCCATTGTTCTGCTCATTGACGATTAGTTTAACATTTGGAAACTCTTTTTTTATCATTTGGGGAGTTCCGTCCCAGGAGGCATTGTCCACAATAAAAACTTCAAATTTGAAGTTTTTTTCACTCTGGTCAATTGATTTTAAGCAGTTCCGCAGATCCTCCTTAGAGTTCCAACTGACAATGATAATAGATAGGTCAACTTTATCTTTCATAGCCTGTATTCTACTTCAAATTAGAGGTTTTGGCAAAGCTTTAAGTAGTTGATTTGAGCCAATTTAAAAAGCCATTTTGTCGAAAACAACATGGCTAATAAGAATTTATTTGTTAGTTTGAAAAATATGACGGATTATCTCCTCTACTTTTATTTCATCAATCAAAATGTCATCGACCGGAAAAGCAGTTAATATTCTGACTGCATTTTCCTTCACATTTTGATCAGGTATTTTAAGCACCACCCTTCTTTTATCAAATTCCACAATTTCGCCAAGCAATGTCAATTGATCTACGGCGATATCATTTTTAAATGTTATTGTCACAATCTTGTGGGTGGCGTACTGGTCAATTAATCTTTGGATGTCTCCGTCATAGATAATTCCGCCTTTATTAATAATAATCACTCTTTGGCAGAGCTGCACGACATCCTCCATGTAATGTGAGGTCAAGAGAATTGTTGTTTTTCTTTCTTTGTTATATTTTTTAATGAATTCTCGGATTTTTTGTTGCGATACGACATCAAGGCCGATCGTTGGCTCATCTAAAAACAAAACTTTTGGGTTATGAAGCAGTGCCGCTACCAATTCACATTTCATTCTTTGACCAAGAGATAGCTTTCGAACCTGAACGTTTAAAATATCACTAATATCCAGCAAATTAGAGAAGTAATCTATTGTCTTTTTAAACTGATCATTTGGTACCTCGTAAATCTCCTTGTTTAAGCTAAAACTTTCCATCGCAGGCAGATCCCACCAGAGCTGATTTTTTTGGCCCATGACAATAGCAAACTGTTTTTGATATTCCTTCTGCCGTTGCCAAGGCGTGTAATCAAGCACCTTGGCGTCTCCTTCGCTAGGATACAGGATCCCAGAGAGCATTTTTAAGGTGGTAGTTTTCCCTGCTCCATTCGGTCCCAAAAATCCCACTAATTCCCCTTCTTCCACCGAGAAAGAAATTGATTTTACTGCTTCAGTAATTAATTTTTCTCTCTGAAACAAACTTTTAAATGCACCAAAAAGTCCCGGTACTTTTTTATAATACTCAAAGTTTTTAGATAAATTTTTTACTGATATAGCAATCATTAACTTGAAGCGGAGGAATAATGTTTTAACGCATAATTCCAGACCTTTTTACTAATTAAAGTCAGAATAAACGTGAAAACCACAAGATAAACATAATAGGGCCAATTAGTAGTTCCTAAAAACGCTTTACTGGGAACCGTGGCAATAGTTGCAATAGGAAATACGTAAAGGAATAAAAATGAAAATGCTCCTTTAAACACATCGGTCGGAAAACGCCCTGTTCTAATTATATCCTCAAAAAATCGACCAAGGCCGGTAGCATTAATAGTCCAAAAAGCGCTGGAGGCAAAAATAACCAAGAGGCTAAATAGAAAAATTAATCCAAATCCAAGAAGTATAAGATATAATATAAAAGACAAAAACGAGAAAGCGCTCGCATAATGAGTGAAATAATAATACCACAAAAATATTACCAAAGACGAACTAGTTAAGTCCATTAAGTCAATAATCCTAAAGCTGGAATAAAATAGTGGGTTCAAAGGCTTGGTTAATAAGAAATCAAAATCACCTTTTTTAAGTAAATCGGGAAGGTAGTAGGACAAGTTACGATGAAAAGTGGTAAGAATGGTTGATTCAACGGTCAAATAAGTTATCGCCAGTAAAAAAACATCCTTGTATTCCCAGCCGGCTAAGAGCGGGGTATTAAAATAGATTACTCGAAATAACAGAATCAAAATTAACATCCGGGTGGCTTTTCCGAGCACGGCTAAAAAGAAACTGGGACGATAAGCCATTTGATTCTGTAAATTCACTTTTGAAAAAATCCAAATTATTTTAAGATATTTCTTCATTGGTTAGTTGCCATAAGCTGAATATTTTTTTAATCCTTTTTCCCAAATCCAAACTGAAATCCCAATTAAGGCAGAAATCCAAACTAATAAAGCGCTAAAACCCAAAATTATTTCCGACACTGACACTTTACCAAGATAAATCTGAAGTGGAAAGTAGGCCATGAACTTAAAGGGCAGTAGATTGAAAACAAGCTGCCAATTAGCTGGAAACAGTGATAGGGGGATTAAAGAGCCGGTGGCAATGCTCATAATGACTCTGATTACAAAGCGTGGTCCCCAGGTCTGGTCCATCCAAAATGCAATAATGCTAAAAATGTAAAAAAGAAAAAAATGCAAGATACCACCGAGCAAAACAGCCAAACAGAACATGAAAAAATTAGCTAGCGAAAAAGGAGGAATAAAATAATTTGAAAGAATCAAAATAATAACTAGATACTCGCCCATTCCCAAGATAAAAGTTAGAGCGCGGCGGCAAAGGTCACGACTTAGCCAGTAAAATGGAACACTGAGGGGTTTTACTAAAAAACCGGAAAGTTTTCCCCGATTTATGTCATCATTGATTTCGTCGCCCTGACTGGCGATTAAAATGAAGCTATTAATAATTCCGGCACCCAACAAATAAGTGATCATTTCTGGCAAGCTATAGCCGGCCACTATTTCGGTTTTTAAATCCCTAAAGATAGAGAACCAGACCGCAATTATTACCAGTTGGGCAACAAAACCGCCAATAACCTCTAAAAAAAGGTTGGTTCGGTAAGTTAAATATTCCTGCCAGGTTGCTTTTGCAACGGCTAAATATTTTTTCATCAAATTCCTAAATAATTCGTATAGGTATTCAAAAACGAAGGCAAAAAAATAATAATAGCGATCAAGGGCAGAACGAAAAATGCCAAGCTTAAAATCAATGTCCATAAGAAATATTTTTTCATTCGCTCGACGGATCGGTAAATTGCGTCTATTTTTTGTTCTAGCTCTTCTATTTTTTGAAAAATATCCTGGGGCATATTATTTTTTCATAATTTTAAATCTAGACACTAATCGCCCATCGACTTTGACTTTTCCGGTGAACATTTTTAACGGTCTTAACCATAATTTTTTACTACCGTGGAGAGATTGATAGGTCACAAATTTCTCTTTAGTTTCACTATGTAGGGCAATCCCAATGACCTTGTATTTTTTACCTTTGTAATGTTTATGGTTTCCAGTTTTTATCAGTCTTTCTAAATTAAGAAATTATACATTATCCATTTTAAATTATGCATTAGTCTATTCCCTACCAACTCCCCCCGCCACCACCACCAAAGCCTCCTCCCGAAGATCCTCCGCCGCCAAAGCCGCTTCCGCCTCCGGAAGCCGAGGAAGGTCGAGATGCTAAAGTTGTATTCGCTTGGTTCTGAAAGCCGTTGAGACTATTGGCAAGGTATAAAGCAGTAAAATATCTTCCACTCGGGTCAGAATACCAACTGGGTGGCTCTTTATAAATTCCTTCAAACTGCTTAGCCCATTCCTTTTCTACCCCTAAAACCATGGCATAAGGCAGCAGTTTTTCAAAATGCTGGGGATCTTTTTGAGGCGCATTATGAAATTTCAATCGGTCTTTTTCAGCGACCGTTAGGTAGTATTTTAAGCCCAGAATGTATTCTTTGGCTTCCACCCCTTTTTTCGTTTTAGCTGGCATAAAGAAACTATAAATAAAGACAATAATAGCGGACAATATAAAGCTGAATACGCCCAGGCCGCCAATTAAACCATAAGCGCAAAGTGAAACAAAAATGATGAGGATATTAATAGCGATATAAGCTGCTCTGACATTCCTTGGATTTTTAGGAAAATACCGTTTATCTAGTATTGATTTATAAATCTTATTTTTGACATCCTCCAGATCCTTGTAGAACTTGTTTTTCAGACTGGATAGCCGGACAACGCGCTCCTGATCGGAAAAAAAGCTATCCATCAATTTCTTTTCAAATTCATTAGCTAGATCACCGCTTTCCTTCAATTTTTCCAGTTCATAGTCTTCTTTAGCAAATACTCCCTTTCCGGATTTACGGATTATCTTTAGATAACCATTAACGGCTAAATAAATTATTTCTGCTGAAATATCTTTTTTATCCGTCTTTTCGTCCACGATCGTTCCGACTTCCGCCGGGGTCAGATTATCAGGCGGCTCAAATTGGGCTATAATTGTTCCTTTCCCTTCGGGATCCCTTCCTCTTTTATTCCAGAGATAAAACATTAATCCAAAAACTAGCAGGGGGAGAAAAAGTATTCCATTATCCTTCAATAAATCCCAAAACGATTGCCATTTAGAAGGAGGAGTCAAAATTCCTTTAGGAAGCCCCGTAACAACCGTCAAACCTTCTTGGGGGTACAAGGATTTCTCAGCGAACGATACTCCCTCAATTAACCCCTGGCTGTTTTCTTGAAAATAATTAGATTGGCATTCGCTGGTACTGCCCAAAGCCCCGGCATAACAGATCGCTTGCAATTCCGCAACGGAAATAGACTGGGGGAATTTGACAATTGCTTGGGCATTATCAATAGCAACTTCCCATTCGTTGCCGGTCGCGTTCCAATAAAGTTCATCATGATCATCGAAAAAATTAATTGCCCGGGCGATTGTATAGCTGATTAAATAGGTTTTTTGTCCGGTAACGTATTTGTCAGCGTCCCCTATCTTTATTTCCGCGTTTTTTCCCGGATAGGATACGGCAAAGGAATATTCTTTTCCATTTTCATCTACAACATTGATATTAGAAATTCTTAGTTGGTAATTACCACCCCGAGCCTTATATTTTATCGGGATGTCGCGATAAATACCGTGCCGCTGAAGTTCTTCAAAGTCGTAATCAATTTTTTCTTGGACATTAATAGTTGTATCAGAATTAATTTCAATTGTTACTTCAAAATTGCTGATTTTTTCGGCAAAGGCAATCCGAGGAAAAATTATAAACCCAATCGCTAGCAGAATGAAGGTGAAAATTTTTCTCATAAGTTAATTCAAATTGTTGTTTTTAAATTTACCATGACGGTGTTCAATATAAACAATTCGCCACCACCAACATCCCAGCAAATAACCGCCAACTATTCCTAAAATTGGCAATCCAATTTGAAGCCAGATTGGCAAAGCGCAGGACCCTTTTCCTAAAACGGAGTGCCAGTTAACGGTGGCACTGTTAACGTTCTGAAGATAAATAATTTCAATTAGAGCATGAATTAAAAAACTTAAAATGAGTCCCAAAACAATTGAAAGAAATAAATAAATAATCTTTTTTAACCGCATAATTTTATAAGAATTCACTAAGCTGCTTTTCGCCGGGAACCAACTCCACTTTCGCGGGAAGCGTCCCCTTCCGGACCGCATAACCGTCATGGAATTCCAAAGTGTCAATGCTAAAGGCCTCGATTTCATTCATCTGATTATTCACTGCTTTTTCGGCTATTTCCTCAATCTTGGAGTAATATTTTTTCGGAACTGGAATCCTTCCCACTTTTACCTTATCCAGCTTGATATCAACTGATTTATTTGATGTTCGGGTAACATAAACTTTGGCATAAACTGGTGCCTTTATATACGTTTTTACAAAAGTAGACAGTTCTAGGCCACCCTCAATGTATTTTACCTGAAGATCTTTGATATGTGGTGCGTTTTGAAGAAAATGCTGTAAAAACGAAGTTACTTCTTCTGAAGTATAAGTGACATCAACATTGACTTTACCGGTAAACTTTTTATTTCTCACACCTGAATACTCAGTGGGATCTCCGTTGATTGTCATCGGATTTCCCGCCATGGCACTAGCTAATGCTTCGGGACTTGCTTTAATTCCCAAATCAATGGGCTTATTTGTACCGAAAATCTGAGATATTACGGGAACATTATAGATCCCAGTTGCGCCTAAAAAAATAAAGGGTAATCCAAGAATGATTACCAAAATTATCAACCATTTTATCCACTTGCGCTTTCTTTTCTTTTCTTTTTTTTCTTCCTGCGGAACTGACGAGGGAACCTCGCCAGCAGTATTATTTTCCACTCTCATATAATTAGCTGTTAATATTTAGACGGCAATATCACGATTTTTATACCAAATAGCACCAATAAAAGTGCAGAATATTATTACCGCTGCAAATACCCAGATCGCTTCGGAATTAATTGTATTATCAACTACCGCAGATTTGTAATCATAATAGTAGAAAAAGGACAAAAATTTTAAATCCTGAAAACTTTCCTTTAACACAGCAATGAGATTCAAAACATACATAGTGATTAACAGGCTACCGATAAACATGTAGACCCTACTTTTTTCTGAGAAAAATGCAGAGAACATCATTGCTAAACTAAAAATTGCCCATCCAAAAAGAAATCCTAGTATTGCAAAAGTAGTATAGTTCTCAAAAACGTAGTCTATTGCGTGAAGATTCGCTAAGGGAACTACAGCAAACACAGAAAAAATTGTAAAGATTAAAAGGATAAATAGACCTGCTAGGTACCTTCCAAAGAAAATTCCAATTCGGGAAACTGGACGCGAAAGCGGAATCTCAACAGTCCCTTTCTCGATTTCTCCGGTAATTCCGGCACCTGCAAATGAAACTAACATAAAGATAACCATTATTGGCCAAATAAGGCTGAAGTGTTCAATTGACACAAAATTTTCAAGACGATCAAAATTAAAACCCTCATCTATTCCAAAAGCTTCCAGAAAACCTTCGGGATAACTTTGCATCAATTCAGACAATGACTCAGCTTGGTCTCGGATTGATGGAAACATAGCAACATACATCCATAGTAAAAGAATTCCAGCAACACTGTAAACTATTATTGAAGTTTTTTTATCTCTAATTATTCTTAAAAAGATTCTAATCATAATATTTCTAGTAATACTCTAAAAAGATATCATCCAACGAAGCGTGCTCAATTTCTAAATCTTTCAAATTGAACTGGCCTAATTTTTTGATTAATGGGTCAAGATCTCCTTTAACATTTAGAACTAAACCTTTAGGGAGTTCTTTAGCAATTTCAGTTCCATCCATTTTAAATGCATTTTTATCAAAATCTTCAGAAAAATAAGCGGTCACAGTATACATTCGCATTTCTTTAAGGGCATGAATGCTTTCTACCGCTACCATTTTACCATTTTTAATAATACCCACTCTACTGCAAATTCTGTCTACCTCTGCAAGGTTATGCGATGACATAAATACTGTTGATCCATTGTTAGTTGCCTCTCTCAGCAATTCGTATACTGTATTTTGCAGCAAAGGATCTAGACCAATCGTAGGTTCATCCAGAATCAAAACTTCGGGCCTGAGCATAAAAGCCATTATTAATCCCAGTTTCTGTTTATTTCCGGAGGATAAATGTTTTGCTTTTCTTGTTGGATCAAAATCAAATTTCTCAATTAATTCCTTAGATCTATCTTCACCACCATTCAAACTACAAACAAAATCGATATGGGTTTTTCCGGTCCACTTGTCATACAAACTTACGTATCCTGATAAGTACCCGATGTTCTTTTTAAGCTCCACAGTGTCTTTTTGAGCATCTTTGTCAAGAATTTTAATTGAACCATATTGAGGGCGGATAAAATCCATCATACATCTAATCGCAGTGGTTTTTCCGGCGCCATTTGGACCAAGAAAACCAAAAATCTCTCCTCGCTCTACAGTAAAGGATATATCATCTACTGCTTTTATTTTACCGAAATACTTTTTTAAATTTTGGACCTCTATTACACTCATATTATCTTATTTTAGCATATTTACGGAAGGGTCTTGCCTAGAAGATTTTAGCTTCTAAAG
>PEXU01000034.1:0-6081 GCA_002774635.1 Candidatus Kerfeldbacteria bacterium CG08_land_8_20_14_0_20_40_16
CCTAAACTTCCCAGGGGAATAACGGTTTTGTTTGAAACTTTAATTATCTTTGTAAAAGTCTTATCAAAATCGACGAATGCTATGTGACTTAGGTATTTTCCTGTTGCATCTTTTTCTATTGTTGAAAAATAAATTCTAACAAAATCTTCAAAAGTAAGTACTTGTGGTGATTTTGCGAATTCAACGCAATTATTCGGCAATTGGTGTTCAGTAGGATTGAAGATTCTTCCTAATTTTTTCCATTTCATATTATTCGGTATAACTTTCTAATTCTGCCAATCCAAATCCGTATCGACCAACTTGATTCCCAAGGTAAAACATATACACCTTATTATCGAGCTCAAAAACATGCGGGTAACTAATCATTTCCGAATCCCAACCCTCTTCCGAGATATCAATACCGACTCGTGAATCGTCTCTCACCCAATTAATCATATCATCGGAAGAAGCATAACCAATACGGTAGCCCCTTTCTTTGCCTCGATAACCAATACTGTACCGGTAGCAGAAGAACATATGGTATTTATTTTTATAGAAAAAAACATCAGGGCTGGCTTGACATTCATTTTCTTCCAATTTGCTTTCTATGAGATCTTTGTTCACTTTCTCCCAGTTCAGGCCGTCGGACGAGGATGCCATGTGAATTTTATGCACCTGTTCCGGCTTGCCATTATTTGGAAGCCACCTTTTGCCGGCTAAATACCATAGATACCAACGGTCATGGTAAAGTCTTATTTTTGGTCCACCAATGAGGAATGGTTCATCGGGAGTATAGGGAATAATCGGTCCATTGCCGAGCTTCGTGAATGTTTCCCCATTGTCGTGGCTGACGGCGGCGCCAATCCCTATGTTAAATGGTACAGATTCACATCTTGACCAGCCTGCATAATATGCCATGACATCATCACCGTTTCGAATAAATGATGCTGGATAGGTTCCGTGCTCGTCAAACGTGCCCAGCTCGCCAAGTTTAAAAAGAGGATTTTGACTAATCCTCAGCACTTCAAGAAGATTATCCCGCTGTAAATCAACAAATCCAGCATAACTAACGTACTTTCCATTGCTGTCAGGTGCCGGTCGGCAGGAGAAGTACACGCGGACGAACGTATCAAAAAGCAATACTGCGGGCGCTTGGGCAAATTCCTTCATCCAATTTCTCCCTGAATATTTCTGAGGAGAAAAGACAAGTCCTAACTTTTTCCATTTGAACATAGCGCTTTAGTCCTAGGGGCGTTTGAGATTGCGGGCGCCTGTCAGCAAACCGCCGTAGTAATAATTATTAAATCCTGTTTTAGCCATCAGATCGCAGACCTTCTGAATGTCGTACGGCACGCGATGTAAGGTGAATATGTTGTCAGTATAGACAGCAAATGCCGCTTCGGGGTTATTGTCCCGTGGCATGCCGACTGAACCAGGATTACAATACTTTTTTTCGCCAAATTGTCGTATTGTTTGTATGTGCGTATGCCCCGAAAGAAAAACGGTGCCCTTAATTTTATTAAAGTATTCCTCAGTTGGTTCCAACAAGTATTCGTCAATAGGGTCCGACCATCCGCCATGTAGCATTTGGATGTCGTGTACCTCCCGTTGTATAGGGAAGGTCTTCAGCCACTGTACATTTTCAGACGTGATAACTTTTCGCTGGTAGGCAATGCAATCATTAGCGCTTTTTGATCGCAAAGCAAAGCCATTCCCTGCCATATACCAGTCGTGGTTACCCATAATACAGGGAATCTTTCGTGATCGCAACTCATTACAGCATTCATTAACTTGAGAATAGTATCCAACAACATCACCCAAGCAGTAAATTTCAGAAATATTCATTTTATCTAATTCTGCCAGAACTGCCTTTAGGGCTTCATAATTACCATGAATATCCGAGATAAAGCCAATATTCATTTTTTTCCGTAAAAGATAAAGTCTTCAGTATATCGAACTGCCCTGCCCGATTTGATTACTGGTTGTGTGGGAAGTTTATTTTCTAGGAAGTACTCAATTGCCATAGTGCATTCATTATAGCCGAAAGCCGTTCGGATAGACGTTGCTGAAGAAATTCTGGGATTAATCTCCAGGAGCTTCAAACTTCCTTCATGTTCTCGAAATTGAAAATTTGTTGGTCCGACAGGTTTAAAGTAAGCACATAATACGCGTAGGGATTCAATAATTTTGTCTAAGTGGACCACCTCAGCTTTTTCCGTAAAACCTTCTTTTGACAATTTTCTCCTTAGCGTCATACTGGTATAAAATCTACCCATACCATCGCAGAATGCCGAGGTCGTGTATTCGTCATTTTCATTTCCGACAATCGGTTGAACCATAAGGAGTGGCCCGATATCGTTCTGATATCCAGCAAATTCTTCGGCTGTTTCGATTCGGACAATACCTTTTGAGCCGTCTCCTCGACGCGGCTTTAGCAAAAATGGCAAGCCAAATTTTTTTACCAAATTATTATAATCCGAATCTAGGGTAGTCTCAATCGCGTGCGTCGCGCCCAGCTTGCATAATGATTGATAAAACACCCATTTGTCTCGGCAGAGCTTAATTAGCCCAGTGTTATTTAACATGATCTTCGCCGTGCTTTTTTCTAATTCTGGAATGTGCTCGACCCATTTGTATATGTCAATTTCAATTCCCGGAATGATCAAATCAACCTCATGTTTTTTAATAATCCTCAAAAGCCAATCAATATAGCTTGCGTCATCAGTCGGCGGAGCCAGTTCGAAAATATCACAAAAAGCAGGAGCGACAGAATCGTTATAGATTGTTGTTCCGATGAGCCTTAAATCCTTCCCAGATTTTCTCAGGGAACGGAGAATTCCGTATCCAATAATACCACTGGCGCCAGTAACTAGGATGGTTTTCATGGCCGCACCTTTCGGTACAAAGCGATTTTTCTCATACCTTCCCCGATTGTTATTTGAGGATAAAAGTTTATTTTTTTGTAAAGCGAATCATCCTTGTCAAAAATATTATCAGGAATATCTGGTTTGTCTTTGAGGAAACGAATACTACTTTTACTCTGGTAGGCTGTAATGGCGGCTTTAGCGATTTCCGAATAGGTAACATCTGTCGGATGCTGGCACGAATAGGTTCCTTCAGTTTTTTTCTGCACGACTTTTGAAATGATAGTTGTTAGATCGTCAATGTGAATAAAGTTTCTTCGCGCATCATGAGAACCATAGAACATGATGTCTTTGTCTTTTTCTACTTGATCAATTATCGAATAGAAAAAGGGTTGATGTTCTTTAAAACGGTCCTCATTGCCGTAGATCTGAGACGGCCGTAAAACAGCTAGGGCGATAGAGCTGGTTGAAAGGTAGTACCGGGCGATTTCTTCGGCCTGTTTTTTTGATAGCGCATATACGTTGTAAAACGGTGAATTTTCTTTTAGGCAAGAAAACATGGTTGAGATCAACACAAAGTGTTTAGTTTTTGTTCGAGCAGCTGCTTGGCATAATTTTAAGGTACCTAGTACATTTATATTTTCGGTAGCAAGTATTTCTTCATCTGACTTACCACCAAAATTAGCAGCAGTGTGAACGATAACATCAACATTAGGTGGTAATGATGTTTTGTCTATTGGATCAGTTAAATCTAGAGTAATATCACAATCCTTTCTTCCCGCGGTAATAACTTCACTGAAATCCGAAAGAACCGGCTTTAAAGCCCTGCCAAGCGATGAAGTTCCTCCGCTAATGAGAATTTTCATTGTTTCTTTAGAAAATTTAATTAATTATACTATGGTATATGATTTTAGCATATTGCTTAACTCGTCTTTTGAATTGAACATCATAACATCAATTATTGATAAAAAGGGAATAAAGTCATTATCAAACTGCTTGTATTCAAAATCATTTGTTTTAATAAAATGTAAATCTATACCTACATCTTTAAAATTTTCCTTGTTGTAGAGCTCTAATCCGCCGATAGGATTTAAATATACATTTGCTTTTCTCGCTTGACAAATGGCAATAACTTTTTTTTCGGCCTTAAATTTATGATCAATCGAAATAGTTGATGATATTACCAGGGGCGTTCTAATTTCTAAGTATTCTTTTACAAGATTTAATGAATTTAAAATGAATTTAAATAGATTTGTCTCCTCCCATAAAATTATTTTTTCAATTATCGGATAAATAGAATCAAAATATGGCGATTTTCTATAAGACTCAACTATTTTGTTCAATATTTTTTTTCTTTCCGATAGCCATGTATCAGCTAAATGCCGATCCTTTATCTCTAGATAGTCGGAATCCTTTTTTAAGGGAAGCGTAATATACGCGTCTTTTCCATTGACTAAAATTCTATTTCTATTAATCCAGCCTTTTTTTGTATATTCAATATTATCATATATCACAAATTCATTAACGGCATTCATCAACTGGAAATAGCCGATATACGGAAACAAATAGGGCTGCATTATTCCGATTCTCACATGTTTAATGTTAATTATTACAATTCCAAATAATTCTAATTCTTAATTACCATTATTAAATCCTCATTACTATTCACACCATAATATATGCAATCTTGTTCAGTAAATAATTCGCTATTTTTTTTAATTTGCAATTCGAAACCGGCATCTTTTAAATCTTGAAAAAAATGCCGTTCCGAAAAAACCCTAAGGTGATCAAACTGGCCGTATAAAAAAGTTCTGGTAGCATTTGAATCAATATTTTTTACTTCAAAATTAGTTTCGATCAGTTTCGAAAAAGGAGTTTGCAGAATTGCCGCTCCACCATTTTTTAATACACGGAAGATTTCTCGCATTGCCAGCTTGTATTCAGGGATGTGTTCCAAAATATGATTGGCAATCAAAAAATCGAAAGTACTGTCGCTATATGGAACATCTGTCAAGTCAATCTTTTTTATGCTTTCATCTCGCGGATTAAAGTTTGCTTTTACGTATTCCTCGGGGTTTTGCGAAGTTATTTTTTTCGCTAAATTATTTTCTGGCGAAAAATGAAGTATTTTTGCGCCTTTCATTTTATTCCACAGATCTAGCTTATCAAAATACATAAACAAATGCCGTTCTCGATCATAGGCGCTACAATAAGCACAGCCAAAATTATCTGGATCGCTTCCGATTATTTTTAGCATTTCCACAATCTTTGGCATTTTAATAAAACCGCCCTGATATTTTGTGAATCTACGAAAAGTACGCTGACAAACGTAGCACTTCTTCCTATTACCAATCCGGTAATAGAAACGTTCAAATTTGGTTAAAATTAAGCGAATAGCTTTATTTACGTAACGCATGCCTTGAAATATGTTTTGAGTTAGAATTTTTGATACAATCACAAATATAATTTACCTCTGCTTCAGATAATCCAGGATAAATTGGTAAACATAAAACCTGCTTGGTTATTTTCTCGGCAATCGGCAGATTTTTCGCTCTAGCCGATGGCAAATTTCTATATACTGGAAAATTACTGATTAGAGGGTAAAAATAGCGTCTTCCATAAATGTTGTGCTCCTTCAGATAGTCATTTAATTCATCTCTTGTCTTTCCGTACGCTTCTTTGCTAATCAAAATTGGAAAGTAGGCATAGTTGTGAGTCACGCCTTCTATATCTACGAGAAAATGAATCCCAGAAATATCTTTTAATTGTGTTTGGTACATTTCAGCGATCGCTCTGCGCTTAGCAATATATTGATCTACATATTTGAGCTGCAATAAACCAAAGGATGCCTGAACCTCGTTCATTTTAGCATTAATACCCGGCTCAATGACCGTGGTTTCTCCGGCATGGCCAAAATTTTTCAACAAATCAATCCGTTCTTTGGTTTTTTTATCATGACAAACGATGGCGCCGCCTTCGAATGTGCTAAACACTTTAGTCGCATGGAAACTAAGAATGGATAGGTCGCCAAAATTTAGTATTGAATTACCATTAATTTTCACTCCAAATGCATGAGCAGCATCATAAATCAATTTTAGATTGTAAGTATCGGCAATTTCTTGCAGACGATCAACCTGACAAGGGTAGCCATAAATGTGCACTGGGAGAATAGCCGTGGTTTGAGAAGTTATCGCCGATTCCACTTTTTCTGAATCAAGACCAAAATAATCTGGCTCAA
>PEXU01000034.1:6092-14224 GCA_002774635.1 Candidatus Kerfeldbacteria bacterium CG08_land_8_20_14_0_20_40_16
ACAGGTTTTATATTATTCCACCACAAGGCATGGGTGGTGGCGACAAAACTAAATGGAGTAGTAATCACCTCGCCGGTAATACGCAAGGTCTGTAACGCAGTCATAAGCGCGAGTGTTCCATTAGCGAAAAGTGAAATGTACTTAACTTCTAAATATTCAGCTAATTCTTTTTCAAACTGTTGATGGAAGGGGCCGCTATTTGTTAGAAACTTGCTATCCCAAATTTTTTCTAGGTATTTCACAAACTCATCTAACGGTGGTAGGGCCGGTTGAGTAACGTATATTCTGTTTTTCTTTTTTATATTAGTCATAGTAGGTTTATACCCCTTTCTATTATGAGGAATGGACCATTGATTTAAATTCTTCACTTTTTTCTAGCAGCTCATTGTAGCTCCCCTGATCAAAGGCCACTCCATTTTTAATCATAAAGAGTGTATCGCAATTCTTAACTGTGGTTAGTCGGTGGGCAACAATTATTATAGTCCTATCCTTTTTTAATCGTTCAATAGACTCAATAACATATTTTTCGGTCTTATTGTCAAGCGACGAAGTTGCCTCATCCATTATCAACACTTCAGGATTGTCGTATAGAGCTCGTGCAATTCCAATTCTTTGACGCTGGCCGCCGCTCAAACGCACTCCACGCTCGCCGATGATAGTATCGAGTCGGTCCGGCAATTCCGAAATAAATTCTTCCATCTGAGCCATTTTTACTGCGTTCATTACCTGATCATCATTGATTTTTTCCTCATCTATACCAAAGGCAATATTGTTACGTATTGTACTGTCTGCTAAATAAATAAATTGGGGGATATACCCAATATTATTTTGCCAAGCAGATAGATTATCCTTAATGTTAATTCCATCAACTTCAATACTACCATTGCTGTTTTTAAGTAGGCCGAGAATTAAATCAACAATAGTTGTTTTTCCAGATCCAGATGCGCCAACAAATCCAACAAATTTTCCTTTATGTATCGTCAACGAAAGATTATTCAATACTGGCTGAGAACTTCCCGGATAAGTATAACTAATTTTGTTAAGCTTTATTTCATTGCTAAGCGTAATCTGTCTCGCGGAATCTTTCTTTCTTTCTTTCAAAATTTCGTTTTCCCCAAGCTTCGTGAGATCGTCGTGGATTGGCTTTAAGGTATAACCATAATACCTTAGTAAATTATAGTTACCAATTACCTTTTCTAAGGATGGCATAAGCTTGAACGTAGCAACACCAAAAAGCGTCAATACAGGAATAATTTCTTCAATACTTCTTCCTTGCCATGCAATGACTAGAGCAATACTAAGCATGCCTGTTACTGCAACAGTCTCTATAACGGGTTTAGAGCTTTGTTTAAATATTTGATTAAAAGTTTCTGCCTTTGCAAAGTTATGAACAGAATACTTAAAACTTTTAATAAACCATGACTGCTTATTTCTTACCATTGTTTCTTTTATTCCTCCAAGGCCTTCATTTACTCTTTGAATCATATTAGCCCGCTCATCTTGCGCTTTTTTTCCATAAGAGCGGATTCGAGTTTTGATGAATTTAAGGAATAGCCCACCGGCTCCACCAACTAAACCCATAACCGTCAAGGTGATAAGAGGCTCAACAGCAACTAGGAATATAACAATACTCAATATCATAACGCTTTCCATAATAACAACCAAAATTGGCATCATGACATAATGTACCATCAGACTTGTTTCTACGGTTGTATTTCGGATCAGTCTCGCCGTATTTTCCTTTAAATGAAATACATATGGTGCATTCATGTATTTTCCAAAAAGACGGGTGGCAATGAAACTAAACCTATTATAAACAAAATGTGCTTGAAAGTAATAAAAAATAATCAAATAAATATTTTTGAAAATAAAGATAGCGATTAAGAGAATTGATCCATAAACTAACATGTCCTGGGAATCATTTATGCCAATGTCGGTCAATATTGAAGCCAGCCACGGAATACTCAAAAGCTTACTTGGGTCAGAAACAATTGAAATAAAGGTTAAAATCATCCCAATTCCTGCCACTTCGAGAATTGCCGCAATGAACATGAGAAAGAAAAGCATAATCAGCTTACCTTTATCACCAGGCAGTAGTATCTCGTTTAATTTTTTAAGTAATGCAAGCATGAGAGTTAAGTGTAATTAAGGAATTTCTTCTTAGAAATCTAGTTTTTGTTAAGGTTTTTAAACTAAGCTAATACTCTAATCCCTTGATTTTAATTTTAGCCAAAAATATGAAAAATTTCTTAAAATGGGTTCTGGTAAAAGGCAGAAGTATTTATAGAAGACGTGATGTTTTAACTCCATTCTAAGGCCATTTTTGGTTAAAAAATGGAGATAAGCCCTGCGCATAGCGTGGTAATTTCTTCGGTCTTTATTATATTCCCCGAATTCTTTATGTTCTGAGACCTTGTCGTGGATGAATTTACTTTGGATGGAAATAGCGCATTGGTAACCGCTCCGTTTTAAGTAAACTGCTTTTTCCAGATCTTCAAATGCGATGAAATAGTTTTTATCCCAGGATATAATGTTTTGCAGTTCACTTCGATAAATCATTGCTCCGGCGCATACATCGTCTACCGTAATGAATTCCTGGTTGGTAGTTTGAGGGTCTAAAAAAGGTCGCTTGGCTACAATTGTTTTTCCCTTAATATTTAAGTATTGTCCACCAGTAAACCAGAATTTATCGTTTGTTTTGTATAATGAAAATCCAATGGCGCCAGTTTTGGAATGATTATTGAAATATTCCATAACAGGGATATCCCAATTTTTACTGACATAAATGTCATCATCCAAGATCATTATAAAGGGCGTGTCAATATTCCGAGTAAGCAAATTCCTTCCCGGGGAACAACCTATGTTGGTTTTACCGTAAATGATTTCTATATTGTCTTGGGATTCCAGCTGTTTAAGGTAAGACTTTATTTCATTGTCAAGGTAGCCTTGATTTAACAGTTTGATTTTAATTGGAGTGACGGTGTTTGCCAGCAAATCGCCGATAGTTTTTTTTAATTGTTTTATTTTTCTGAAATGCAAAATGCAAACAGTGATTTTGTATTTACTGGACATTTTGTTTGCTGAAAAATATTTCAAAAGCATTTTGCCTGTTTACTACTCTTTTATCATGGCACAATTCGTCTATGCTGATATCCTCGACAGTTACTTGCTTTAAAATACGACGTAGGTAATTATCGTGCGTTATAGCCTTTAAAATTTCAAAACCATGGGATTTAAGCATTTGGAGAATTTCTATTGTTTTTTCTGGCTCTATAAGATGAGCATGTAATTCTATAAACAGTTTTAATTTAGGATTTTCGTTTAAAGTCTTTTGCATGCCCCTCAGAGCATAATATTCATAACCTTCTATATCCATGCGAAGAAAGGTAATTTTCTTTTTGTCTGCTAAAAAGTTATCCAGTGTGCTTGTTTTGGTATTAATAGTCGAAAAATAGCCATGTGAAGGTTTTATCATTGAATGAAGATTAGAACTGCCAGTAACGTAAAGAGGATATTCACCATTTTTATCTGAAATAGCTAAATGATATGCCTGTATGTTTTTTAGATTATTTAAGGCAATATTTCTTTTTAATAATTCTATGTTATGTGGTTCTGGTTCTATTGCGTAGACAATACCTTCCGGACCAGCAATGCCAGCTTCTAGAACTGCATAATATCCGATGTTTGCACCCAATTCACAAATTATATCACCCGGCTTAATAACTTGTTTAATAATTTTAGTTGCCTCCAATTCACGTCGTCCATCGAGCGCCAGTTGTCTGAAAATGCTATCTTCTTTTAGATCCAGTCCTTTTTTGTCGGTTTTGAGGATAAGATTATAGTCATTTACTTCAGCAATAATTTCGTTATTTTTCGTAGAAAACTTGATGAAAATCCAACGGATTGTTCTTATGATTAATATAATTGCTAATTTAATATGTTTCATGCACGTTTTGTCGAATTAATAATGAAAACATATTGTTTGATTATGTTTTCCCAAGAAAATTTATTTTTTATCCGATCGATTCCTTTTTGTTGCAGTTCATAACGTAATCTTTGGTCGGAAATTAATTGCTTAATTTTATTATGTAGTTGTTCGATATTCCCAGCTGGAAATAATATTCCGCAATCACCAACAATTTCCGAGTTACCACCTACATCGCTCGCTAATACGGCGCAACCAGACAGCATTGCTTCTAGGAGGGTTACATTCATATTTTCAAAATAGCTTGTTAGAACAAAGATCTCGGCTTCACCAAAAGCTTTTTTTATCTCTCGGCTTTTATTTTCTAGCCAACCATAAAAAGTAACCTTCTCATTTAGATTATATTCACTTACTAGTTTTTCTAAGTGACTACGATAGGGGCCTTCACCGACAATATTCACGTGCCAATCTTTCAATTCTAGATTCGAAAGCGCTTTTAAAAAATCCTGAATTCCTTTATTTATAAAAAGGCGACTAACTACCAGTATATTTCTTTTCTTTTTGAGTGGGACAAACTTATTTAAATCGATACCGTTAGGTATAACAGTAAGCTTTTCATTGGAAATTATTGGATAAACTTCTTTGATTTGACTACTTAGGAAATTTGAGGGCGTAATAATAAATTGTGCATTTTTTATTAATTTTTTCCATATCCACGTAACTTGTGGATAGATATTTTTAAATCTAGGATTGTAATTTATAACATCACTACCATGACTCGTAACGAAATAGGGGATTCCAAATATTATTTTTAAAAAATATGCAAGTAGTCCAGTAGGGATTATAAAATGACAATGACACACATCATATTTCTTTTTAAGGCAAAGCTTGATACACTTAAAAAAGCCACTAATTAAATAGGTAGCTTGTTCCCAGGGATAGCAAATTTCTTTTTTCGAACGCCAACATTTTACTCTAAATATCCTGAAGTGATTATTTATTTTTTCGTAACTTAGTAAATTTTTATATCCCATAGTCACTACATCTATATCAAAATCACATTTTTTTGAAAAATGCTCGGCAATTTCGTAACTAACAGGACTAGCTCCTCCTCCCAGAGGGGGAAACTCATAGTTAAGCATTAAAATTCTCATTCTTTCATCTAGAAGGGATTACCAAAGGAATTAGTTTTTTAAATCCGCCCAATTCATTTTTTATCTTTTGGATCATTTACTACGATCTTTTCGATGTTATAAACAGTAAGATGATTCCCTTTATAGTAGTTTTTTATAGCAATATCAGCCAATAATCCTGAAATAAATAGTTGAATTCCCGCTAAAATAAAAAAGATAGAGACTAACGGCCAAATACTGCGTTGCAGTGAAATTAATTTCAGTAAACGGGCAATTGCCAAATATAGCCCTAATACCGTTCCGAATAAGCCAAACAGAATCCCGATTCCGCCAAATAAATGTAAAGGACGATTAGAATACTTTCTCCAAAACCATACTGACAGCATATCAATGAAACCTTTTAATATTCTTTTCCAGTTGTACTTTGTTTTCCCCTTCATCCTGGGTAAATGATCTACCCTCACCTCAGTTACTTTGAATCCTTTCCAGATTAAAATAGCCGGTATGAACCGATGTATTTCACCAAAAAGATCTAACCCATTAAAGCATTCTTTCTTAAATGCTTTTAAGGTGCAGCCGGAATCATGAATGTGGTCATTAATTAATATTTTTCTTAAAGTATTTGCTCCCCGTGATACGAATTTTTTTAAAAAAGAATCTTTTCTTTTATGCCGCCATCCGGAAACGACATCCCAACCCTCTTTCATTTTAGAAATAAGCTTGGGAATTTCATAAGGGGGATTCTGACCATCGCTATCTAAGGTGATCAATATTTCGCCACTTGCGTTCTTGATCCCGGCATCTAAGCTGGCGGTTTGACCGTAATTGCCCCGGAACTTAATTATTTTAAGGGGAGAAAGCGATTGCATTTTTTTAAAGGTAGAATCCTTTGAACCATCATCAATAAAAATAATTTCGTAAGGCTCATTTAAGCTGTTCATTACTGATACAATATCCTGATGCAGTTTTTCAATTGATTCCGCTTCATTGTAAGCGGGAACAATGACGGAATATTTAAATTTTATGTCGCTGGTCATTATTTATTCTGATTATTTAAATACCACTTAACAAATTTTTCCATTCCCTCTTCAATTTTTGTTTTGGGATTAAATTCCAAAAGCTTTTGCGCTTTCGAAATATCAGCATAAGTTAAAGGAACATCCCCAGGCTGTTCAGGCATCTCTTTAATTAACGCCTTTTTACCTAAAAGATTTTCAATCACATTAATAAAATAACTTAGTTCAACCGTTTGAGAATTCCCTAAATTAATAATTTCAAATTTAAAATTTTTTTCTAATGCGACTAAAATCCCCTGAATAATATCGTCAATATAAGTGTAATCACGCCTGGTGGTTCCATTACCATAGCGAATAAGCTCTTTTCCCTGATGAATCCACTCGGTGAAAAGGTAAGGAGCCATGTCTGGCCTTCCCTGAGGTCCATAAACCGTAAAAAATCTTAAACAGACAATATTTAGATTGGTGAGATGACTGTAAGTATAACAAAAAAGCTCGCAGGCTTTTTTAGAAGCAGCATAAGGAGAAATGGGATAATCAACGTTATCCTCTTCCGAAAAGGGAATTTTTTTGTTCTTTCCGTATACGGAAGAAGATGATCCAAAAATAAAGTTTTTGATTCCATATTTTTTTGAGAGCTCTAACAAGTTTACTGTACCTTGAACATTTGTTTCTTGATACAATAATGGCTGTTCAATTGAAGGCCGCACTCCGGCCCGTGCTGCCAGGTGGACGATTTTATCAATTTTATGTTTTTTGAATACTTCTTCTAAGGCAGTTTTATTGGTGACATCAACTACGTGAAGAAAGAAGTTATTTTTTTCCAAAAAAGGCTTGATGTTTTCTATTTTTCGAAGAGGAGAATAATAATTATTGAGATTGTCGAGGCAAATCACCACGTTGTCTCGTTCCACCAGTTTTTTGCAAATATGGGATCCAATAAAACCCGCGCCGCCCGTAACTAAAATTGTGGTCATTTTTCTAAAATTATAGAGAAGATATTTAAACTCAATTTGGTGATAATTATAACAAACAAGACTAAGCTTGTAAAGTTAAATAAAATATTATAGTATAGAATTAAATTTAGCGGATTTTAGTATTTAACCACTAAAACAACCATGAAAGGAATCATTCTAGCCGGAGGAAAAGCAACCCGATTGCGCCCCCTTACCGTGATTACCAGTAAGCAACTTTTGCCGGTTTATAACAAACCAATGATTTTTTATCCCTTGAATACCTTGCTTAAAGCGGGAATTAGGGAAATTCTAATTATCATTGCTCCGGATTATGCTGGGCACTTCTTACATCTATTGGGATCAGGCCGGGAATTTAAGGCACGATTCACCTATGAGATTCAAGAAGAGCCGCGGGGGCTAGCCGATGCGTTTATAATTGGTAAAGATTTTATGGATAAAGATAGTGTGGCCATGATTTTAGGAGACAATATTTTTACTGATGATTTGTCCGAAGAAATCAAGAGCTTTAAAAGAGGAGGGCGGGTATTTGCTAAAAAGGTTCCCGATCCAGAAAGATACGGAGTGGTAAAATTCAATCAAAACAATAAGGCGGAAAAAATCGTGGAAAAGCCGCAAGAATGGATTAGTGATTATGCCGTTACCGGCCTTTACATTTATGACAACCGGGTCTGCCAATTTGCCAAGGAGTTGAAGCCTTCGGACCGGGGCGAGATAGAGATTACCGATATCAATAATAAATATCTGAAACTGGGAGAGCTTGATGTTAAACAGGTAAAGGGGGAGTGGTTTGATACTGGAACTTTTGATTCATTGCTGGCGGCTAGTAATTATGTAGCTACTCATAAAGATTTATAATGATTTGTTAATAACATAAAAGCACGAAGCACGATCCCCGATTTAATCGGGGACGAAATCCGAAACAAATTCTAAATACTAAATCCTAATTTTCCAAACCTAATTTTAAACAATAGCAATTTATGAATTTATTACAAGTTTGGGATTTGGAATTTAGAATTTCGATATTGTTTAGAATTTAGAAATTAGGATTTAGAATTTTAGGGTAGTTGGAATTAATTTGGTT
>PEXU01000007.1 GCA_002774635.1 Candidatus Kerfeldbacteria bacterium CG08_land_8_20_14_0_20_40_16
GCTCCAATACAGTAAATGTACCAATAGTCCTTATTTTGCAACCATTGCCGTTCTTATCTATTTCGCTACTAACGCATATATCGTTAAAATCCTTCACGCCGGAATAATAATCATCTTTGAATGCTTGATAATCGGCGCTGACTCGGTTGATGTATAAATCCTTGTTATCACTAAAAGTGATTGAGGACGCCTTGCCAGCCGTGACCGAGCCGGAAGAATTGGAAACGGTTTTTATTTCTTCATTGGCTTTACCGTAGGAACCTGGATATTTAAAAGATATTTCTCCCAAAGAACTTTCAAAGCTCAACAGTTTTGCTGAATTATTTACCTTATTTTTGCTACCGAAATCCGTCGAATTCAAGGCTAGAAAAGCTATAGCGCTAATTAGAACAATGGTAATTATTATGCTAATTATGGTATTTTTTTTCATACTTTTTATTGAAGTTAATTATCGTTATTAATTATAATCTTTATAATTAAAAGAAAATAGGGGGAGCCGGAAAGCCAGCTCCCCCAGCCGAAAAACCAAAATGTCAGGTTTACCAGTATGCCATAAAAGTAGTTGGATTAGACCATCCGCTCGTAGAGGTTGAATAGCCCCTGCACCAGCTTGGGTACGTGCCGGTTGGTGCGCCATACCAGCCGAGGTGGATTCCAAGATGCAGATGCGGTGTTGTCTGGCCGCTTTCTTGCATACTGCCTACAGTACCGATGTATTGATTGGTGCTCACCCAGTTACCTTCGCCTGGAAACATTGCGTTGCCGAGATGTCCATAAACTGTGCAGAAGGGCAGGTTATTGACCATACTTTCCACGATCATCAGATAACCCCAGCCGCCGCTGTTATAACGGGCGTATTTTACCATCCCTTGACGAATGGCATATATGGGTGTCCCTGGAGAACGCACGCAGTCGTCACCAAGGTGGATGCCCCGATTAGGGACATAATGTCCGAAAGAGTTACTGGTGTTTAGCGGCAGCCACGGATTAATGGGATAATTGACTGCTCCCAAATCCATGATTGTGTTGACAGGACCCTTCGGGTAGTCGCTTGAATCAATGTTTTCAACCGTTTGCTCTTTAACCGCCACTGGACTTTCCTGCTCGCAGCCGAAAAACCCGGCCGCAAGGGCTATCACGAGGACAACCACTGTAACTGCAGTAGTTCTTTTCCACATTTTCTTTCTCACTTTCTATTTGTTTCTTTGAGTTTTAGATTATTTGAAGGTTTGTTGATGATCCTTTGGTTTCAAAGAGCGTTCACCTTATTCCCATTTTTTAAATTTGAGTAAGGGAAGTTAATATGATTATTTTCAATTTAATTATGCAAAGAGATGATATTTGATTTTTAAAACTGTTTTCGACCTTGAAACCCCTCTCCCCCAAATTCCCATTTTCTGGGAAAGATTATTGGGCGTCCTCTTTTTTAGATCGGGGAGAGGGAATTTCAAAGTCTTCCGCTAGCCTCATGAGGATAAAAGAAGTTATCCACTTTTGTTTGCGACGGCGCTGGCCCAAGACGGCGCTGTTTTTTTTATCTCTTCTTTAGGAACTTTTTTTCAGAACTCCGATTTACCGATTTATTGCGACGGCTCTAATTTACGCGACGGCTTCATTTCTAATTTAATTCTAGCAGATGCATTGATTATGTCAACAGCGTCGCGTCTTCTTAATCCATTTCATCAATCATGTTTTTGAAATTCAACGAATTGTATTTCCAATTTTCAGGCAAACCCCCGCATAGCTTTGCGAAGCAAGCGTGTTTCAAGTGATTATATACGGTATAATTGTAATGTTTTCGAAGATCATTTTCGTTTCGGATAACGTGGTCATAAAACGATTTTTGCCCGCCCGCTAGCGACTTCGTCGCTAGACGAAGTCGGGCAGGCCATTTGAATTGCGGAACAATACATTGATTAATTCCGTATTTATCAATAAATGTTTTGCGATATTTTTTAATTTCCTCCCGTAACCGAAGGCGACACGTCGACGTGTCGCCTTCATGGTGGCGATTTGCAATTATGTAATTTAAATCCCGTGATGTATTTTCCTTCAACGATTTTATTATTTTTGAAATATTATGTTTCCCTGTTGGTTGTAATATTAAATGAACATGTTCGTATAACACGTTAAATGCGTATAATTCAAATTGTTTCATTATTTTGCATAATTTTTTCCTTAATAAATAAATCGCAGAATATTTGTTCCTTGAAATACGGATAATTGTCGTATGTTTTAAACGTTATGAAATACACGGCGTTATCCAAATATATTCGTTTTTGGGAATTGCGGTGTAAAAGCATTGCTAATTAAAATAAGGGCGCTTGAGAACGCCCTTGATTTATTTTTACTTATTTAATTATTTGCTCTTGCGCTGAATCATGTATTTCTGATACTTTTCATCCTTATCAATAATCTCCTGAATCAACTCTCTTAAGAAATCGGCTTTGGTTTTTTTGGTGTTGTGCGTTTTCCAATGCAAGAAATGGGAAATCTTTTTGGATATCCTAAGGGTAAACTTAATGTTGGGCACTTCGGAAAGTTCCGGATCCATTCCGAAAAGCTGAATGTATTCGGCAATGGTTTTGTCTAGTTCTTCTTCTTGGTAGGGCATCACTTTTATGAAATCGGGAATTTTCTGTCCCAGCCGGCTGAGCGTCTTTTTAATCAAGCTCCCTTTCTGATAAAGGCACAGGGTGGGTTTTTTCTGCAAAACAGCATGAGCCAGCAAATAGCCGATTTCCGGATTATCGGCGGTGGTTTCCATTACTATTCCGTCCACGTAGTTTAAAATGCTTTCTCCTGAAGCTTGAATCTTAGCCACCTCTCTCTCTTCGATGCCGAAAATAGAATCATCTTCCTCTTTAGTGACCACCTTTAAACCTGCGGCCTCAAGCTTTTTAGCAATATTTTGGTAAATCGGCCGGTTTTTTTCTAAATTGATTTCTGGTCGAAAAAAGTAAACGCGCATTTTAAGATTCCTCCCCAATTTCTTTAGCGATGTCTTGCTCCAGTATCTTTTTTATTTCTTTAATGTTTTTGGTTCGGCCTAAAGCCCACATGAATTTCATTAAAGTTGCCTCGGGAGTCAGGTAGTCGACAATCAACAAGTCCGGCAACTCTTTCTTAAGAAAAGGATTAGAGGTGTGTACGGCTACCGGAAGGTCTTTCTGAAGCTCGGTGATTTTTTTTACTTGAGCGGGAGAAAGGTCGGACTGCTGCATTTGAATAACCAGGCCTTTGGGTTTTTTGTTGACGATCCATTCCAGCAGATCGTAATTTTCTTCAGGATAAAGCGATATGACTGAAACCTTTTTTTCGAATTCTGGTTTAAAAACAAAAGGAGGTACCGTTTTTTTAAGATGCTGACCTTCCGATTTAATGCCGAAATCGATGGTGGCTAAAATCGCTTTGGCCGGGGCATCGAACAAATTCAGATTCAGCCCTTTTTCCTTGATGGCTCGATTGGCCCGAACCAGCTTGTTTCCGAAAATAATGGCCACCTCGGCCGGGCCCTGGCTCGCTACCTGAATAGCGTTAATTAAATTGGCTTTGATTCCCAGACCCTTGTATTTTTTAAACAGCTTGCGGTTGGCTTCTTGGCTTAAGTTAACGGGAACCTGGGAGCCCGTAAAAACCACCGGTTTGGGAATATTTTGGAGCATAAAGGAAAAAGCGCAGGCTCCATAAAGTAGAGAAGAGGTATGGTGTGCTACTACAAAGCCGTCAAACTCCTTCAGATGACTTGCCACTATTTTTCCGGCTTTGATCCAATGGTCAATGTTCACCTCGGTTTCTTTTTCGCCCAGCACAAAAAAAGGTTCAACTTCGGCAATAATGTTAACCTCGGGAATTTTATTCAGCCACGGCGTAACATCTTTGCTGGTGATTACAGCATTTTTTTCCGGGCTGTCTTCGATCAGCACCGTTCCGCCGAGAATGATTAGGGCAATTTTTTTTCTGATTTGAGACAATGGTTTGGGAGTATTAAGGTTGGAGTTTGAGTCTTAGGTATTGTTGGAGTTATCGGGTGTAGTATGACGGCTTCTGAATTTAAATTTATCCCAAGCTTCTGCTAATTTAAACAGTTGCCTTGCTGATATGTCATATACTTTAACCAATTCCTCACATAAATTTGGTTCAATGTTATATATGTCTTTGACATGCTCAAGAGACACAATCGTCTCGTTACATTCAGCCATAGAATCGTCAATGTACTTTTGAAAACCTTTTTTTTGGTGTTTTTTCGCATAACCCTCGGCGATTAATCTAGCAGCGGCTTTACATGATCTACTCAATTGATTTTTTAGATCAAATTCCTCGCTCCTTGGCAATTGAGGAATAATTTTAGTCATCACTAAAATAGAAGATTTATACAAATTTCTATATACCTCAAGATCTTTAAAACTTCTAATAGGTTTTTTGGCTTCCATATTATACTTTAGGCTAATATAACTACACCTTAAACCATAACAATACCGAAATCTACAACCCCAACTATTAATCCCTAATACCCCCCCCATTACCCTTATTAACCCTTCTAACTCTCTGAAAAAGTATCCATAAACAATCTTTATCCGCCTAAAACTATGGCGACGGCTCGCCTAACAGAGACGGCTTTATTATAGATTTTCGCTAAATTTAAGTCAATTGTAGCGCTTTGCTTTATTTTTCAGTTGTTTTAGGGTATAATTTTGCTATAAGATTTGATAAATAATTGATTAAGTCATGGAAATTAATTTTTGGTTTATCTCATTGATGATTTTAGTGGTATTGGAAATACTGATATTAATTTATGGGTCTTGCCTAGAAGATTTTAGCTTCTAAAGACAATTTTGTTCGTTAAATTATATAAATCTTTACC
>PEXU01000026.1 GCA_002774635.1 Candidatus Kerfeldbacteria bacterium CG08_land_8_20_14_0_20_40_16
GTATTACTACAATTTTGAAAGGATTCACTTATCTTTAGGCGGAATTACTCCTCATGAAAAGCTAGAAAGTGTTACCCTTGACTGTTAACTGTACAGGGTCATCACCGTTTATTCTTATTTCTCCTTCTGATTTTTCTGGATTTAACTCTCTTTTTTCTTTTTTGGGATTTTAATTTCTTTTCTAATTTCTGGATATCTACCGTCATTTTCATTACCGTATCAGGATTCAAACTAATGGCATCAATGCCATGCTTTACCAAAAAATGGGCGAATTCCGGAAAATCAGAAGGTGCCTGCCCGCAGATTCCGATCTTTATCTTGTGCTTTTTCGCGATGGAGATAATTCGGGAAACCAGCTCTTTCACCGCCGGATTGTTTTCATTGCCCACGTGATCAATAATTGACGAGTCGCGATCTAATCCTAAAGTAAGTTGAGTCAAATCGTTCGAGCCAATACTGAATCCATCAAATATTTCAGCAAACTGCTCTCCCAAAATTACGTTGGACGGGATTTCCACCATCACGAAGATTTCCAAGCCGTCTTTGCCCTGCACCAGGCCGTTTTCTTTTATTACTTGAATTACTTTTTTCCCTTCTTCCACGGTGCGGCAGAACGGAACCATTACTTTTACGTTTTTCAAGCCCATTTCTTCCCGGACTTTCTTAAGGGCAACGCATTCTAAATCAAAAGCGGCCCGGTATTTCGGATCATAGTAGCGCGAAGCGCCGCGCCAGCCAATCATGGGGTTTTCTTCTTTCGGCTCAAAAGCCTTGCCGCCGATTAAATTGGCGTATTCGTTGGATTTAAAGTCAGAAAGGCGGACAATTACCTCGTTGGGATAAAAAGCGGCGCCGATCATTCCGATACCAGAGGCCAGCTTCTCGATAAAATAATCCTTCTTACTGAAATATCCTTTGGTTAATTCAGCGATTTTCCTTTTTGCTGCCTTGTCTTTCAGCCGGCCAAAATTAAGCAAGGCCAAAGGATGGATTTTGATATAAGAGGTAAAAATGAATTCCTCGCGGGCCAGCCCCACCCCGTCATTGGGAATCTGGGCTATGGTAAAAGCATCATCAGGTGTTCCAAAAATCATCTGAATTTTGGTTTTTGGACGGTTCTTTCTTTGAATCTTGGTTCTCTTTACCTTAAAGGGAATGTTGCCGGCGTAGACTTTTCCTTCTGAACCTTCGGCGCAACTTACCGTAACCATTTTACCGGATTTCACCCTACTTGAGGCATTATTGGTTCCAACAATAGCCGGCACGCCCAGTTCTCGAGAAACAATGGCGGCATGGGAAGTTCGTCCGCCCAAATCAGTCACAATCGCCGAGGCTATTTTCATAATCGGTTCCCAGTCCGGATCAGTAATTTTAGTTATCAGTACCTCGCCTTTTTTGAATCTGCTGATCTGTTTTACGTTTTTTATGACATTTGCTTTTCCAGCTCCGATCTTTGCGCCTACCGCTTGACCAGTCACTAGCACTTTTCCTTTTTTAGCGATGGAATATTCTTCCAGAATAGAAGTGTTTCTTTGGGACTGAACCGTTTCCGGGCGGGCCTGGACAATGTAAAGCTCTTTAGTAATCCCATCTTTGGCCCATTCCATATCCATTGGTTTATAGTGTCCCGCCTCTTGGGAATAGTGATTTTCGATTATTACTGCCCATCGGGCTAATTGCAGTACCTCTTTATTAGTCAAAACGTATCTGTTTTGATCTTTTTCACTAACAGGAATGTTTTTGGTGCCGCCACCTTTTTGAGCGACCCGGTAAATCATTTTGATTTTTTTAGTCCCCATGCGGCGAGAAACAATGGCGTTGAACCTTTTAGCCAAAGTCGGTTTAAAAACATAAAATGCGTCCGGATTCACTTTCCCCTGCACCACATTTTCACCCAGTCCCCAGGATCCTTCAATTAGCACTATGTCTTTGAATCCGCTTTCGGTATCAATGGTAAATATTACTCCGGAAGAGGCCTGGTCCGAGCGAATCATTTTTTGGACGGCCACCGACAAGCCAACTTTAAAGTGGCTGAATTTTTTGTCTTCGCGATAGGAAATAGCGCGGTCAGTAAAAAGTGAGGCAAAGCACTTTTTACAGGCTTCTAATAACGCTTTTTCTCCCCGAATATTTAAAAAAGTTTCCTGCTGGCCGGCAAACGAGGCGTCCGGCAGATCTTCGGCCGTGGCGGATGACCGAACAGCAACATCCACTCCTTTGCCGTATTCTTTTTCTAATTGGTGGTAGTTTTCCGTAATCTTTCTCTCTAAATCTAAAGGCAGCTGCACCGAAAGAATAGCCTGGCGAACTTGCTTTCCTCGTGATTTAAGGTTTTGGATGTTATGAGTATTTAAATCCTTTAGTATTTTTCTGATCTGATTCTGAATCTTTGCTTTTTTTAAAAAATGAAAATAAGCCGGCGCCGTTACCGCAAAACCATTCGGTACTTTTACCCCTTTTTTAGTTAAATTTCGGTACATTTCACCTAAAGAAGCATTTTTTCCGCCCACTAAGGGCACATCCTTAATTGTGAGGTCTTTAAACCAAATAATAAATTTTTTAGATTTAAGCATAAATTATTTTTTACTTTACAAGGTCAATCCCCCTCTTCGTCTCTTCTCCTTTTCTAAAGAGAAGGAAGAGAGGGGGAGAAATAATACCTTATAGTTAATAAAGCCACCCTTTTCTAACTTAAGGAAATCCAGGGCTGCTTAATATTTCTAATCCCATTATATATTAATCTTCTTGGCAAAATCTCCAATAACCGGTATTTTCCAATACTCTCCGGATAATGCTTTTAAGATTCCAATAATTGACACAATAATCAGTAATAACCCCAAAAGCCAGCCAAAAAACGGAATCCAAAAGAATACAAATCCAATAATGTCTACGATAAACAGAACTAATCCCTGTTTTCCATGGAACTGAGCAAATTTACTGTTTTTCTTTAGGAGCAACGGGATAAGACATAGAATCCAAATATAACCGATGGCAGCAATGGTTTTGTTTTCTTCAATGTCTTTGTCTTTTTGGTCTCCTTTAATTTGTTCTTTATTTTCTTCCACTTGATTCACCCCCTTTCTTTATCCCGTTTGACGGGACTTCCCTCGTCTGATGAAGGAGTTTCTTTATTAATTTTTTTATTAGTATGTAAAATATTGAATAAGACGTAACCGACGGCAATCCCAAAGAAAATTCCCACCAATACAGTAATCGCCGGCTCACTGATTAGGTTGAAAAAATAATAGAGCTTTCCAAAATAGATTAGTTTAAAGATAGCACTAAATAATCCGATAAACAACCCGGTGAGTCCACCTCCAATTACAATCTCCTTATAACCCAACTGATGCTTTTTAGCCAGAAGCGCCGCGACATAACCAAAAGCGATTAAATCAAAAATCCAGACATAATCAAAACTCTTTTGTGATAGAAAATAGATCACTTCCACCACTACCACAAAAATAATGGGAAATTTAATAAGAGCAAAATAGAATCCTAGTGGTTTTGAACCCAGAATAACTTTTCCTAGCGTCAGATTATCCTCATTTTTATCAGAACGGTCAGCATCAGATTTCACTTTTTCTTGGTTATCATTTTCCGAATGAAATTCTTTTTCTTCCTCCATAAAGTATCGATTTATTTATTTTAATTATAACACAAATTTCCTTAATAACAAATAAGTCGTAGGGACAATTCATGAATTGTCCCTACGACTTTTATTTACGGAATAATATTTTTACATTCCCATTCCGGGCATTCCTCCAGGAGGCATGCCCATTTCTTTATTATCCTTCTCCGGAAGGTCGGTTACTACTGCTTCGGTAGTCAGCACTAAAGCGGCAATGGAAGCGGCATTTTGCAGAGCAGATCGGGCTACTTTAGTCGGATCAATAATTCCGGCCTTAACTAAATCCTCATATTGATTGGTCAAGGCATTATATCCTTCATTTTTATCTAATTTTTTAATTTCTTCTACCACCACTGATCCTTCTTTACCAGCATTCTCGGCAATCTGGCGGGTGGGTTCCTCTAACGCTCGCTTGAGAATACCGATCCCCACTTTTTCATCGCCTTCTACTTTTATTTTCTCCAGGACCGAAATTGCTCTTAAGAGCGCCACACCACCACCCACTACAATCCCTTCTTCCATCGCGGCTCTGGTAGCGGCCAGAGCATCCTCAATGCGGTGTTTCTTCTCTTGCATTTCAGTTTCCGTAGCGGCTCCCACTTTAATTACTGCAACGCCGCCGGAAAGCTTGGCTAAACGTTCTTGAAGTTTTTCTTTATCAAAGTCAGATTCCGTCTCTTCAATCTCTTTCTTGATCCGGGCGATTCTATCCTTAATTTCTTTCTCATCACCTTTTCCTTCCACGATGGTGGTATTTTCCTTGGTGGCAATCACTTTGCGGGCTTGGCCTAGGCTATCTAAATCGACGTTTTCCAGTTTTAAGCCAACTTCCTCGGAAATAACCCGGCCGCCGGTTACCACGGCAATATCCTCGAGCATTTCCTTTCTCCGATCGCCAAACCCCGGGGCTTTCACCGCAAGGGAATTAAAGGTTCCTCTGAGCTTGTTAACCACAAGGGTAGCCAGTGCTTCGCCTTCCACTTCTTCGGCGATAATCACTAAATCTTTTTTGCCCGCTTGAGACATTTTTTCCAGCAAGGGCACAATGTCGCTTATCGCCGAAATCTTGTGGTCAGTAATCAAGATATAAGGATCTTCATAAACTGCTTCCAGCCGATCAGGATTGGTAATCATATAGTGCGAAACATAACCCTTATCAAACTGGAGTCCTTCCACTACTTCTTTTTGGATACCGAAAGTCTGGGATTCCTCTACGGTAATTACCCCCTCGTTGCCCACCATTTCCATGGTTTCAGCAATGACTTTACCGATTTCCGGATCATTCGCTGAAATAGAGGCTACTTGTTCTTTTTCTCCTTTATCAGAAATGTCTTTAGAAATTTCTTTTAAATAACTAACTACCGTTTCTACTCCCTTTTCAATCCCTTTCTTTACTCCCATAGGGTTAGCGCCAGCCGCCACATTCTTAATTCCTTCGTTAATGATGGTTTGCGCCAAAAGAGTAGCGGTGGTGGTTCCGTCGCCGGCCACATCGTTGGTTTTAGTGGCCACTTCTTTTACCAGCTCGGCTCCGATATTTTCGAATTTATCTTCCAGTTCAATCTCTTTAGCCACGGTCACTCCATCTTTGGTAATAGTAGGCGAACCAAAGCCTTTGTCCAAAACGACGTTGCGTCCTTTTGGTCCCAAGGTGACTTTGACTGCGTCGGCCAATTGATTGACTCCTTTTCTTAAGGAATCGCGGGCCTGTTCATCATAATAAATTTGCTTTGCCATTGTTAACAGGTTAATTAATAATTATTCAGTAAAAATTGCAAAAACGTCGCTTTTATCCTCCTCTTTGGCAACGGATAATATTTTGTACTCAATATCATTCTCCTTGAATTCTTCGCCGCCGTATTTGCCGTAAATTACTTTCATCCCGGGCTTTAACCCCAGGTCTTTGATTCGTTCACCGTCTCCTACGGCCACGATTTCGCCTTCGGATTTTTGTTCTTTTTCGGCGGTGTCAGGAAGAATGATACCAGATTCGGTAACCTCTTCCTCTTTAATTGGTTTGACGATAATACGATCGCCAAGTGGTTTTAACTTCATATTTTTCGCTTAAATATCAATAATTAGGTACTTTTTAGCACTCTAATAGCATGAGTGCTAATAAATATTCTAGTATTCCATTATATAAGACCTAAAAATTATGTCAAGCAGTAATTAAAAAACCCTAATTTTAATAAGGACAACACGATTAAATGGGGCTAGACTCGAATCAACTCGGGTCTAGTCATGGTTAAATAAGTCTAAATTTATTCCTTGTACAATGCTTCCTGCCAAAGTCCAACCATCAGCCAAAACAGCATTATTCCTACCGAGAGAGTCCAAAAATAGTGATCGAAAAGAAATAGAATAAAGACGGCGATCAAAATCACCAGATAGACTGAAAACCAGTTGTCGGAATTCGGGAAAGAACGGCGAACTAAAGCCCGCCAACCTTCTTTTAATACCTGAAAAATTAAGAATAAAAAAATCAAAAGTCCGAAAATTCCCAGTTCTGATAAAACTAACAGATAGACATTGTGAACCGGCTGATACTCTTGGCCGGAAAGCGAAGAATCAACTTCGTAATTCACCGCCAAGGTATAATTATTCAATCCTACTCCGCTAAGCGGGTGTTTCTGGATTAAATTAAAGGCATCCTGGTAATAATTAGTTCTTTGACTGATCGATAATTTCTCCAGTCTTTCCTGAAGGGAAAAGCGGGTGATAATCGTTTGGGGATACAGAAGAGCGAAGACTAAAAATACCATTGCCACCACTCCCACTAATTTGAGAATAGACCGATGCCATTCCCTAAAATATTTCCTGGGATCTACCACTCCTAAAAGAAAAAATAAGGAGATTCCAAAAACCAACCAAGCAGCTCTGGAAAAAGTGCAAAAAAAGCCAGCAACGATAATTACTAAACCAACTAATATTAAAAAATGTCTTTCTTTCCTTTTAGTCTGAAGATATAATCCGATAATTAAAAACAGACCGATCAAAAGAAAGCCTGCTAAAATATTGGGATGGGGAAAAGATCCGTAAGCTCTTAAAAAACGATTAGTACTGGTTTCAATTACGCTTGTACCAGAAGCAGCAATTTCCAAACTATTCATCCCCAGCCACTTAGAGCCAAAGGAACTCTGAAAGACAAACTGATAAATGCCGACTAAACTCTGGGCTACTGCCGCAAAAACATAGGCAATACTAATCTTAGTCAATTTAAAAACGCTGGTAGTAATAAGCCAGAATAGAATGATCCCCTCCGCGAGTTTAACAAATCCGTAAAGCGCCAGACTGCTGTCCCCGGCCCAATAAACGGACAAGAAACCAATCGCCAGGAATCCAAATAAGATATACCAGAAACTGACCGAGTTTTTTGAGGAAATAAGAAAATGCTTTTTCTCTGCACCGATAATAATCCTTAGAATAACGAGGAAAAGAAGAAGGATATCTAAGCCATAAAGACTAATCGTTCCATATTCCCACGGATCGCCATTGAGTTTTCCTGCGTTGATGATCAGACGGGTTTGCCAAGGCAACAAAAACACCCACAAATAAATTCCCCATTCTAAAATTTTCTGAAGAGTTTTTTTATTCATTCATCACGCTGGCTAATCTTTTTTGAAAAAGAGTTAAGAATAGCTCTCGGCGGTCATTATCGTGAAACTTAAGCATATGATCCTGTACCACCACTCTGCTATCTTTATTGGCCATTTCCTTCAGACGTCTTGGCAGGATTCTCCACTGATATTTTTTGAATATGCTTTCGGGGAGAAAAGCGGCGAAAAAAGAAAACGCTTTCTTTAATCGGCTTTGTTTGGCAATCTGCCGGCGGACGGCCGGTTTGACCGATAAATAATTAACCAATCGTTCCTTAACCCAATTATTAGCGGCAAGAAACTGCTCATAAACTCCCTCATTATATAAGGGAAAAACCTGGGTCATCCAATAAGGAAGGTAAATATCTCCGTCTAAGGTCAGGCTCTCTAAATTAAGATTCATTTCATCGATGAAGAAGGAAGCGCAAATTGTATCTTTGGTTTTTTGAACGGAAGGTCTTAACCGGAAAAGTTTAAGAAACCCCGTTACCCAGAAGCGAGTCTGCCAAATTCTGTTCCGGTCAGTGATGATGAATAAATCAATATCGGAACCGTCGCGGCTGTTACTAAAAGCGAGGGTATTACAGACCGCAATCATTATCACAAAGGGAATGTGCCGTAACAGACGGGCTATTTTTATTGCCTTTTGGAATTTGTGCTCCGCTATTTTATAGCGTTCTTTCCTTAATGAGACAGTTTCCGCTCGCCCTTTAAGAAAATAAAAACCCTGCTTTACTTCTACTCTTTTCTTTAGAAATTCACTTTTTTCTAAAACTTGGATAATCTCAAAAATCTCTACTGTTCGTTCCTTATTATCCCTCATCAGCAACCATTTCCAGATTTCCACTGAAGTAAGCGGATAATCGAATACGTCAAAATAGCAAAGGGTGGCCAAAATTGATTTTTCTAGTGTTAGATTACGATTCTCCATACCCTGATTATACTGGACCAACCTCCAAAATTCAATCAGAGAGTTCTATTGTTCTATTGCTTGATTGCTTTATTGCTTCATGATTATTTTTAGCCACAACCATAGAACAATGGAACAATAAAATAATGAAATAAAAGCCCACCTCAATCATTCGCGAGATGGACTTTTCTTAATCGACTTTATCTTTCGTTTATTGAATCGCAGTATACTCAAACCAAACGGAGTAGATTTCTAGATTCGGCTCACCGGTAGCGGTATTGGAATCCGGAAAGAGGTCAAAATAGACATTTGCCCCGCCGGTTAAAGCCGCCTGATCAGTCGGCGTAAAAGTAACAACATCTGGAGTGCCAGCACTATCTGGAACATCTACTACGGTTTCATCATCCATATCAGTATCCCAAGCCGGGGTACCGGTGCTGGAACTGATTGCCACTTTAAAATCCAAGTTCCAGTCGTTAACTATACCGCCAGAAGTGTCAATCAAAGCCTTAATTACCCCGCCGGAAGTATAATCCGAAGGCACGATGAACTGACCGCCAAAATCAGCAGTATCGTCTTCAGCATAAACAATCGCTAATCCTTGATTGGCCGTATAAGTTAAGGCCGGCGTAGTGGCAGAAGTAATTGCCGTTGGTGTTCCGGCGGCATCAGTATAAAGACTGGCTAAAGGAATATTTACCTGGCGAGTAATATCCGCTATTTCGGAAGCGGCCCAAGGATTAGTAGTGTTATCCCAGTTGCCGGTAATGGTTTCTGCTTCGTCCAACATAGCCACTGAAGCAACGTCACTTAACGCACTGGAATCGAGCCCAGTCACAGATCCTTCTAGAGTCAGATCGCCGTATATTCTAACATCATCATTTAGCTTGATGGGATAATCATCGCCCGGACCTTCCGTAGCGCCACGGAAAATAGTACCGTCGATCCGAACGTTGTCGCCAAAAGTCACGGGATTATCAACTCCGCTATTGGTAGTTTCGTTGATAATGGTTCCGTTGAAAAAGGTAACTCCGCCCACTCCCTGGCTTCCTACCTTAAGATAAGGCACAGCAATGCCATCGTTGTAATTTTGGACTGCCCAAGCAATATTGGCGCTAACCAAAACAGCCAATGCGATTCCGGTTAGAAAAGCAAATTTTTTCATATTTTTCACCTCCTTTCGTTTTAGCTTGTAGCTTTTTAAGGACCATAACTAATAAGCTACAAGCTAATTTCCTAACTCCTATATTATCAAAATTTTACAAAAATTGCTATCTTGATTATTGATGCGATTGTTGATTATCTTAAAAAAGCACCCATCTTGCATTTTGACCTATGGGTCCTCTTTTTATTTAGGTAGACAAGGATACGTATCCTTGTCTACAATTAGAATTACTTTAAAATCTTTTTTAAAAATTGCCCGGTATAAGATTTTTTCATTTTGGACACTTCCCACGGAGTGCCTTCCGCCACCACATATCCGCCGCGGTCGCCTCCTTCGGGCCCTAAATCAATAATCCAGTCGGTTGATTTGATAACATCCATATTATGCTCAATAATCAAAACGGTGTTCCCTTTATCTACTAATTGGCTAAGGACATTCAAAAGCCGTTTGACGTCTTCAAAATGCAGACCGGTGGTTGGCTCGTCTAAAATATAAAGAGTTTTGCCGGTGGAGCGACGGGAAAGTTCGGTAGCCAGCTTGACCCGCTGGGCTTCTCCTCCCGAAAGAGTAGTGGCATTCTGGCCCAGCTTGATATAGCCCAAGCCTACGTCTTCCAAGGTTTGCAACTTTTGCTTAATCGCCGGAATGTTGCTGAAAAACTTAGCGGCTTCTTCCACGGTCATATTAAGTACATCGGAAATGTTCTTGCCTTTGTAATGGATTTCCAAAGCCTGTTGGTTGTAGCGTTTACCGTGACATTCTTCGCATTCCACAAAGACATCCGGTAGAAAATGCATTTCGATTCTAGTGACCCCGTCGCCCTGGCAGGTTTCGCAGCGTCCGCCTTTAACATTAAAACTGAACCGGCCCGCCTTGTAACCTCTGATTTTGGCTTCCGGGATCTTGGTAAAAATATCCCGAATGTAGGTAAATACGCCGGTGTAAGTGGCGGGATTAGAACGGGGAGTGCGGCCAATAGGAGACTGGTCAATATTAATTACTTTATCCAATAAGTCGATTCCTTCAATCCGATTGTGCTTGCCCGGAAGATCTTTGGCCTGATAAAAATGCTGGGCTAAGGCTTTAGCTAGAATTTCAGTCATGAGAGTGGACTTACCCGATCCGGATACACCGGTAATGCAGACAAATTTTCCTAAGGGGATCGTAACATCAATGTCTTTCAGGTTAAACTCCGAGGCTCTTCGAATTATTAAATGTTTACCATTACCCTTTCGATATTTCCGAGGGGGCTGAATTTCTTTTTTTCCGGAAAGGTATTGTCCGGTCAATGATTTTTTATTCCCGGCGATAGCAGATGGTTTTCCTTGGGCTACTATTTCTCCTCCGTGCTCCCCTGCTCCCGGGCCGATATCAATCACTTCGTCAGCGGATAAAATAGTTCCCCGGTCGTGCTCCACCACCAGAACGGTATTTCCTAAATCTCTCAGCTCTTTCAGAGTACTAATCAACCTGGCATTATCTCTTTGATGCAAACCGATGGACGGTTCATCTAAAATATAAATCACCCCCACTAAAGAGGATCCGATTTGAGTGGCCAGACGAATTCTCTGCGCTTCACCACCTGACAGCGAAGAAGCGGTTCGGTCTAAAGTGAGATATTCCAATCCGACATTTTTTAAAAACTGCAAGCGAGCCCGAATTTCTTTTAAAATCTGCCGTGCTATTTTCAGCTGGCGTTCGGTTAGTGATCCCGAATTACTTTGCTTAGAATTTTTGCTGATTTTTTCGAAAAAACTGCCCGCTTGCTCAATGGTCATCTCTACCACTTGATCAATTGACAATCCTCCCACCGTTACCGCCAGCGCTTCGGGTTTTAACCGTTTGCTTTCGCATTTAGGACATTTTTGAATCCGCATGTAGCGTTCGATCTCGGAGCGGATGTAATCTGAATCCGTTTCTTTGTAGCGCCTTTCCAGATTAGGAACCACTCCCTCATAAGTGGTCCAAAACTCCCGTACTTTTCCGTTACCAAAATCATTATTAACATCATAACTCTCGCTGCCGGTCCCGTATAAAACAACATCCAACTGCTTTTTAGATAATTTTTCTACTGGAATCCTGGTAGAAAAATTATGTTTTTTGGCTACCGCTTCCAAAATGCGGTGCATCCAGGTCTGGTTAGAGGAAGTTCTGCTCCAAGGCCTGATCGCCCCTTCAGCAATCGAGAGTTTAGGGTTGGGAATTATCAATTGGTGGTCAACTTCCAGCTTGGTGCCTAAACCAGTGCATTCCGGACAGGCGCCGTGCGGACTGTTAAAAGAAAAATTGCGGGGCTCGATTTCCGGAAGATTAATTCCACACTTGGCACAAGCAAAATACTGACTAAAGACCAAGTCTTCTTTTTTTTCATCCAAAAAAGAAAGGGATAAAACACCATTTCCTAAATCCAGAGCCGTTTCTACCGATTCGGTAATGCGCGCCCGGTCTTTTTTGATTTCGGGAGTAACTTCTAAGCGATCAACCACTACCTCTAAATTATGCTTTTTCTGCTTGTCCACTTCTAAATCTTCCGCTTCTTCCATGCTGTACAAATTGCCGTCAAAACGGACCCGCACGTAGCCGGCCTTGCGGATTTCCTGCAGAACATTCTTGTGCTCCCCTTTTTTGTCTTTGATTACCGGGGCCAGAATGGCGAATTTAGTTTGCCAAGGCAGGTCCAGGATCTTTTTTACAATCTGGTCTAAACTTTGTTTGGATACCTCTTGTCCACAATTGGGACAATGGGGAATTCCCACGCGAGCATAAAGCAAACGGAGGTAGTCGTAAATTTCCGTAACCGTTCCCACGGTGGAACGAGGATTGTGAGAAGCGGTTTTTTGATCAATGGAAATGGCCGGGGAAAGCCCTTCGATTTGATCCACGTCCGGCTTATCCATTAAACCCAAAAACTGCCGGGCATAAGCAGAAAGGCTTTCTACATAGCGGCGCTGGCCCTCGGCATAAATGGTGTCAAAAGCCAAAGAAGACTTACCGGAACCAGAAAGCCCCGTGATAACCACTAATTTATCGCGGGGTATTTCTACATCAATGTTTTTTAAATTATGGACGCGCGCGCCCCTAATAATAATGGAATCGGACATTTTGGAAAATAAAAAGTATTATACTCTGAAGCAAGCCCTGGACTTAAAAGGTTTTATTTTTACCCCATAGCAAGCTAAATGGGGTATTTTTGCTACCTACGCCGCTCGGAAGTAAAAGTAACCGCACTTTTACTTCGCTCGCTATCCTCGGCAATAAATTCAATGGATAATAGTATACAGGCAATAAGCTGATGAGTCAAGTATCGAAGGATTTTCTTCCTGAACGGCAATCCTCTATAATGAAGATATGCATAAATACTTTTTTATTCTCGGCCATTCCCCTCAAATCAGCCAAGCGGAAATTGAGGCTGTTTTGGAAAAACTGCTCGGGGAACATAATATAATTGCCGCTTCTGATGAAGTTTTAATTATTGGCTATAAGATTTACAATAATGCTAGTTTTCAAATTAAGGATTTAATCCGAAAATTGGGCGGGACAATTAAGATCGGTAAGATTCTGGATGAGGTTGAACTGGAAGAAGATAGTAATATAGTTACTAAAATTTCCGGAAAACTTACCGCGGAACGGCTTTTGGACAAATACTTTCAACAAAATACGGAACGGATTAATTTCGGCTTCAGCGCTTATTGTCTGGATAGCAACATTCCCAAATCAATTTCCAAAAAATTATTGAAATTAGGGCTGGAATTAAAAAAAGAACTGAAAAGGAAAGGTCATTCTGTACGCTTGGTCAGTTCAAAGGAAAAAACACTTTCCTCGGTTATTGTCGGAGAAAATAAATTAATAGAAAAGGGAGCGGACATCTGTCTTTTGATTTCTAAAGATAAAATATATCTGGGAAGAACTCTAGCAGTTCAGGAATACAAGCGGTTTATTCAACGGGATTATGCTCGGCCGGACCGCGACGTCAAATCGGGTATGCTGCCGCCCAAACTGGCCCGAATCATGGTTAACCTTTCTCAAGCGGATCCGGACGATGTTTTACTGGATCCTTTTTGCGGTTCAGGAACCATTCTGCAGGAGGCACTACTTTTAGGGATTAAAAAAGTAATTGGTTCGGACATCAGCCTAAAAGCGGTTCAGGACACCAGAAACAATTTAGAATGGCTTACAAAAAACTACCAACTACCAACTACAAGCTACCAGCTAATCACCAGTGATATTAAAGACCTTCCTAGCAAATTTAAAGAACAGGTGGCTGTTATTGTAACCGAGCCTTTTTTAGGACCCCCTCTAAAAGGTAACGAATCATTGGAAAAGATAAAGACCGTCTCTAAAGAGCTCTCTGAGTTGTATCTAAAATCATTCCGAGTGTTCAGCCAAATATTAAAAAAGAATGGAAGAGTGGTAATCGTTTTTCCGATATTTAGAAAAGTTAATCAGGAGATCAGCCTGCCGATTGTCTCGGAAATAGAGCAAATGGGATTCCAGGTTCAAAAAAACCTCTTATCTAATGCCAGGGGCGGGCTAGTTTATTCCCGTCCGGACCAGAAAGTTTTACGAGAAATTTTCAGGTTTAAAAAAATCTATTGATAATATTTTATCTCCGATTTTAGCTATTTTCACCAAAGACACCTGTACAGTTAACAGTCAAGGGTAACACTTTCTAGCTTTTCATGAGGAGTAATTCCGCCTAAAGATAAGTGAATCCTTTCAAAATTGTAGT
>PEXU01000030.1:0-23348 GCA_002774635.1 Candidatus Kerfeldbacteria bacterium CG08_land_8_20_14_0_20_40_16
TCAAATCAAACAACGTAACTTTAAGGGAGTGTCGAAAATTACCGAAGCTTTTAGGATTGAATACTACAAAAACGTAAAAAAGTATCTTCAAACAAAAAAACAGATTATTCCTTGTTATGCCGGACTAGCCTCGGGCCAGATCTACGCCAATGGAGATGTTTGGCAGTGTTGCATTGATGCGGATGTAATGGGCAACCTAAGAGAGAACAACTACGACTTTAAAAAAATATGGTTTTCTCCTAAGGCCGCTGAAATCAGAAAAAAAGTAAAAGATGGCGGCTGCGGCTGTCCTTTGGCAAACGCCTCCTACACCAATATGTTGATGGATTTTAAGACTTTAATAAAAATTATCATTAATTATTTGTAAGATTACTTTCACATTGAGAAGGTTTAATAGCCCGCCCGTTATTCGCTTCGCGAAGGCGAAACGGTAGCTCGTAGCTTATCGTAGAGATTAATTCAAAATGTAGGTGCAGAGCCTTCGGCGTGAGCCTCAGTCGAACGCTTGCTCTGCCGGGCGTTAAGGGCGAGCAAGCTCGCCAACCTACCACCTACCTACAATCTAGCAACTTACCCGTCTGTCTATGGCTACACCGTCAAGCGTGGCGAGCGGGTCTAATAGCATTTAGTAGTCTAATTATTGCTTAACTGCATATGAACATATTTGTTACAGGAGGTACGGGATTTATTGGTCAGCATTTGATCAGGGCCTTGTTGGTAGAAGGGAACGAGGTGCATTTTTTAATCCGGGATCAGAACAAAGCCGGTATTTTTGGAAGCGAAAAAGCCATTCCCCAGGTTGGTTCTTTAGAAAACACTGATTCCTATCGAAAAGTCTTTAATCAAAATATTGAGGTAGTGTATCACTTGGCGGCCATCCCCGGACAAAAGTGGGGATTTAGAAAGAAAGATTATTATAAGCTGAATGTCCAAGCCACCAAAAATCTATTAGAGGTTTGTCAGAATAAAATAAAGAGATTCATTTTCTGCAGTAGTATCAATGCCATAAGCGAAAACGGGTTTTTAAGAGATGATTATGGTCAAAGTAAATGGCAGGCCGAAAGATATGTACAGGAATATCAACAAAGGGGATTAAAAACCGTTATTATCAGGCCAGCCGTAATCTATGGGCCAGGAGATATTCAGGGTATGATGTTGAAACTTTGCCGTTTGGTCAAAAGCAGAAAATTTCGTTTTATTAGTTCAGGAAATAATGTTTTACCTTTTGTCTACATTAGTGATTTAGTATCCGCCTTCCTTCAGACCAAGGATATTTCCCAAACGGGTGGTGCCTATGAAATAATCGGTCCTGATTTGCCGACATTCAGAGAGTCGGTAAATCAAATAGCGTCCATTTTAAAAGTGGAACTGCCTAAAACTACTATCCCTATTTGGCTGGCTCGGCCGGCCGCCTTTTTCTCGGAATCAATATCGTGGTTATCAAACAATGAGCCGTTGATTACCCAGCACCGGATTGATATTATTACCAAGCACAAGCCGCTGGATTATCAAAAAGCGAAAGCAGACCTAAGCTATAATCCAAAAACCAATTTTAAGGAAGGAATCAGCGAAACGATTAATTGGTATCAAAAACATGGATATATTTAAAAACAGTCATTCCGCACTTGATGCGGAATCCAGTTTCAGCGAATGTCTTAGATACTAGATTCCCGCTTTCGCGGGAATGACTACTTTTGAGAATACCAAAATATCTTTATGGAACAAAACAGTACAAAAATCAATAAAATCAGTCTTTCTCAATCTTATCAAAGAGAAATTTTTGGATTAGGGGAGGTTTATGAAATTATGTCGGTGGAAAGGTTAAGGAAGAAATTATTAAAAAAACACAGTTACGGAACGCTCTATTTAGCATCTAACCAACAGCACAACAACAGAGGAGTAGTGCTGGAAGAATTAGCAAAACAGCTCGCTGGCCAAAACTATTCAATTTTAGCAAAGGGATTTGTTGATTCTCCTCCCTGGCGTTCCGCTCCTCTAGAAAAAGAAATAAAAAAATCCTATAATAAACTAATAATTGCTGCGGCTAAAATAATTTTTTATCTCTTAATAAAAATAGAATTTTTATGGCAGGGCCGGAAAAAATCCCATATGGTTTTTGGGTTGGTTAAAAAGCAATGAGAGTATTACTTTTACATCCAAAATTGAGAAGATATATTCAACCAAAATTGCCCCCTTTGGGGATTTTAAGCGTTGCGTCTTTTTTAGAAAAAATAGGGCATAAAGTAAGGGTAGTGGATCTTAATGTTTATCCCGAAGAATTTAATGATAATTTATTAGAAAAAATAGATATTGTCGGTGTTACCGCCACCACCCCTTTAATAAAAGAAGCCTGGCATTTGCTAAATATCATCAAAAAGAAAAATTTGCCAGTGATATTTGGCGGGCCGCATTCTTCTGCCTTACCGGAAGAATCGTTAAAAAAAGGGGTAGATTTAGTGGTCAGGGGCGAGGGTGAACAAACTATGGCGGAAATTTTGGCTAAATGGCCTAAAAAAGGAGCTATCTTGGGCGTTTCTTATCTTAAAGACGGTAAAGCTATTCATGCGCCACCGCGTCCTTTAATAAAAGATATCGATACTCTTCCTTTTCCCGCTTTTCATCTTTTAGAAAATTTAGAAGAATATACCACACCCCAGCCCGTGATAACAGAACCAATGAGAACTTTAACGATGGTAACTTCACGGGGTTGCCCCTATGGTTGCAATTACTGTTACAAAGGCGTTTTTGGCAAAACTTGGAGAGCGCATAGTCCCGAATACGTGGTCAATTTATGGGAATATATTTATAAAAAATTTAATGTCAAAATGGTGGGAGTGCAAGATGATACTTTTAATCTCGATTACCAGCGGGTAGAAAAAATTTGCCAGTTATTAAAAACCAGAAATATAAAAACTTACTGGACCACTGCCCAAGGAATGAGAGCGGATAGGATCGATAAGGCATTACTTTCTAAAATGAAGGAAGTTGGTTTTATCAGAACGGGTTTTGGCATAGAAAGCGGCAGTCCAGAAATGATCAAGATAATTGGGAAACAGTTAAACTTAGATAGAGTCAAAGAAGCCATTGATGCCTGCAAGGAGCTGGGAATAGAGTCTATTGGTTATTTCATGATTGGCAATTATGGCGAGAATAAAGAAACCATGGAAAAGACCATTAAGATGGCTTGCAAATTTGATCCTGACGTTGCTCATTTCACCATTGCGGTTCCCTTACCCGGCGCCCCCTTATTTGAAATAGTTAAAAGAGAAGGAAAATTTTTAATAGACGATTGGGATTTGTATGGTTATACCCGCGGCAGTTGTTTTTTTGAGATTAGCGATTTGAAAAAAGAATTAGTAGAAAAAATGTGGAGAAGAGCTTATCGTCGGTTTTATCTGCGTCCCAAAATACTCCTTAGATTTTTTCAGAAAAAATCCACTTGGCTTAATTTACCTAAGTTTTTTAGAGCAAGCTTGGCTTATCTTGGTATAATGAAAAACTAGAATGAAAAAAGTAATTTTACTGCAACCAATCGTAGGGTTGCTTGATAACATTAAAAGCGCACCGGGGCTGCCCATATCTTTGTTAACGGCGGCCAAGTTTTTAGTTAATGAATTCGAGGTTAAATTGATTGACCAAAGGCTGGACCGGAATTGGAAGGAAACTCTTAAAAAAGAATTAAACGACCAGGTAGTGTTTGTAGGAACAACGGTAATGCTGGGGCCGGAAATAAAGTTCGCTTACGAGGCTTCTCAATACGTAAAAAGCCTGAAAGATGTTCCGGTGGTTTGGGGCGGGCCGTTTGTCAGCGTTCTGCCCGATCAGGCTTTGGCCGAAGACGGCATTGATATTATCGTGGTGGGGGACGGTGAAATAACCACTTATGAACTGGCCAAGGCGCTTCGTGATAACAAGCCTTTGGAAAAAGTAGCAGGCCTGATCTTCAAAAAAGATGGAAAGATTGTCCGTAACCAAACCCGTCCTCTGGTTGATTTCAATAAAATGCCGGAATTGCCCTATCATTTGGTAGAGGTATCCCGGTATCTTCCCAAAAGAGAAGGGGTTCCGACTATTGATCTGGAAACTTCGCGCGGCTGTCCTTTTAACTGCCATTTCTGCTACAATCCCGCCTTTAATCTAAGAAGATGGCGGTGGTATGAACCAGATTTAATTCTGAAGCAAATCAAAAAATTAAAAGAAGAATACGGAATCAAAGGCGTTTGGTTTGTGGATGACGAATTTTTTATTCATCCTAACCGGGCCCGGAAAATAATTGAAGGATTAATGGAGCTCAATCTGCAGTGGGAAATTCAGGGCGCCCGCGCCGATTCTTTGCTGACCCTCAAAGACGAAGATCTGGAGTTGCTGGTAAAAAGCGGATGCAAGCAGATTAACATTGGCGCAGAATCAGGCTCCGATCGCATTTTGCAAATGGTGGAAAAGAGAATCACTACCCAGCAGATTATTGATATTAACCGAAGGCTTAGCAAATACGATATAATGCCCTGGTTTTATTTTATGATTGGTTTTCCTACCGAGACTCATGAAGAACAAAAGAAAACCATTGATTTGGTAATGAAAATATTAAAAGAGAATCCTAAAGCAAAAATATCCGGCATTGGTTGCTTTACCCCTTATCCCGGCACGGCCTTATTTGACGAAGCGCTAAAACTAGGATACCAAGCTCCCACCAAGCTTCTAGATTGGTCCACTTACGCCGTGGATCGGATTAATATCCCCTGGCTAACCGGTGCGGCCGCTCATCGGGTAGAAACAATCCAGTTCTCCTCCTTTTTTATTGACCAGAAGCCAGAAGACGTGGCCGGAAATTGGTGGATCAAGCTGGTGGCCAAGTTTTATCGTCCCTTTGCCCGGTTTCGCTTACGGCACCACTTTTACCGTTTCCCTTTGGATGCTTATCTGGGGAATATTATCAAGAAAAAATTAGCCCAATGAAGTTTTTATTTGTCCAAAAAAGTTCTTTTCCGGCAGCCGGACCAATGATTATTTCCGCCTTGCTGAAAAAAAACGGATTCGAAGTAGATTTGTTATTAGCGGACGAAGAAAAGAATCTCCTTAAGTCCATTCAGGCGGCTGATCCTGATATTGTCGGCCTGCCTTGTTTTACCGGCCAGCATGATTGGGTGGTAGAAACTTGCCAGGAGATAAAAAACAATTTTAAGGGAATCAAGACTATGCTTGGCGGCCCGCACCCCACTTATTATCCCGAAATAATCAAGGAGCCCGGAGTTGATATGATTGTTCGCGGAGAAGCCGAGTTCGCTGTATTGGAACTTTTGCAAAAACTCCAAAACCAACAGGCCATTGACCAGGTGCCGAACGTCTGGCTGAAAAAGGAAAACGCAATTGTGCAGAATGAAATGTCCAATCTTCCTGAGGATTTAGATCAGCTGCCCTTACCCGATCGGGAAATCTATTACCAATACAAATTTCTGCGGCGGGTGAGCGTAAAACAGTTTCTGTCCGGTAGAGGTTGCCCCTATCATTGCGCTTTTTGTGCCAACAACATTCTGCGGAAGATATATAAAGATAAGGGCCAGTTCCTAAGAAGGCGCAGTCCCGAGGGAGTAGTGCAGGAAATTCTGGAAGTTAAACAAAAATACGGTTTAAGAACGGCATCCTTCACCGATGATGTTTTTATCACGGACAAAAACTGGTTAAAAGAATTTCTCCCCCTTTTTAAAGCAAAAGTAGGCGTTCCCTTTATGTGCAACGTAACGGCCAACCTAGTGGAAGAAGAAACGATCCAGTTGCTCAAAGAAAATGGGTGCTATGGAATATCCATGGGCGTGGAATCAGGTAATCAGGACATCCGTTTTAAAGTCCTAAAGAAATACATCACGGATGACCGAATTCTAAACGGCGGACGCCTAGCCAAAAAATATGGTTTGATTTTGAAAACCTACAATATCCTTTGTTTACCTGAAGAAACAATCGAAAAAGCAATCGGTACTATGGAATTGAATGCCAAAATCGAAAGCGATTTCGCCGCCTGCTCCCTGCTTCAGCCATTTCCGGAATACGATATTACTAACTATGCCAAAGAGCATCATTATCTTCCCCCGGATTATTCCATTAAAGACGTTAAAGGGGGAATTTACCGTTCTTCTCCCATTAAATTGCTGAACAAAAATCAGTTCATTAATCTACAAAAACTGTTTTTTGTCGGAGTAAAGCTACCCTGGTTTATTCCTTTAATCAAAAAACTAATTAAACTTCCCCCCAACTTCGTTTTCAATCTAATCGGTCGGGCGATGTACGGGATTTTTATGAGTAAAGTGCACCGCTTGACTTTAAAAGATATGATTAATTACGCTTTGCATATTGATCCCTATGATGTTTAAGCACTAAGCACTAAGCACCCCCTCTTCATCTCCCCCTTAATAAGGGGGAGAAAGAGTGGGGGTAGATGTTTCGGATTTGCTAAATAAATATATGTTATTCCGCATCGCAATAATAATTAGTATCATCCTGTTTGCTTTTTTAATATTGTCCGTTGATACCGGCCAGGTAGTAGATGTGATTGCTAAAGTCAATCCCGTTTTTATTTTAATTGCTTTAGGAACACTGCTTTTAGAAATTCTGTTTAAGAGCTGGCGTCTTCAAATTATGACTAAAATTTTTGCTCCTTTGTCATTTACTAATAGTCTTAAAGTATTTTTAATCGGTCGTCCCTTTGGCGTAGTTACTCCCGGACAAGTAGGGGATCTGGCCCGAACTTACAGTCTAGCGGACAAAACCGGTCTGAAAAATTCTCAGAGTCTGGCCCTTTCTTTTTTAGATAAGGCTTTTGACCTTTTTTTTCTTTTAGTACTGGCGGCATTGGGTCTCGTGGGAGCGCTTTTTTTGCTTAGCAACGGGACAAGGGGAATACTGTACATTCTTATTATGTTGGTCATTTTGATTGCTGTTTTGATCACTTTTATAATTAAAAAAAACTGGATTAAATTTTTCCTAAAGCCTTTGTTTAAACTGTTGGTTCCTCACAAATTTCGCGCCGGGCTAAGAGCAAGCTTTGAGGATTTTTACAGAATTTTTCTGGCAATCCTTAAAAATAAAAAAGCGCTGCCGATTATTGTTATCTCTTTAATCATCTGGCCGTTAGTTAGCATTAGAGTATATTTTTTAGCAGCAGCCCTGGGGATTTCCGCGCAGTTTATTTATTTTCTGGCATTTATTCCCACCATTGCCTTTATTGAAATGCTCCCTATTTCTATAATGGGTATCGGCCCCAGGGAATACGCTTATATTCTGTTTTTTTCTTTGATTAAGATTGATAAGGAGCAGTCCCTTTCCCTCTCTTTGTTATCTTTAATTACTAATGGGATTCCCGTGGCTTTAATTGGCTATTACTTTGTGTTAAAAGAAGAAATAAGAGCAAAGAAAATCCCCTTAATTGAGTAAGCCTATCGCTTATTGTATAATAGAAGTATGATAAAATCAGGAAAAAAATGGAAAATTTGGTCAGTAGATAGCCTAGCTTATCTGCTGATCATTATTTTTATTGTTATCTTTATTTATCTTTCTATCGAGAGGCACAATGCCTTAAAATCGTACCAAAATGATCTAGGTGTTTATAGTCAAATTACTTGGAATAATTTGCACGGTCATTTCTTTGAATCATCGGGGTCGATGTTAGCCGCCACCCTAAAAGCCGATGGCACGACTGACGAAAATCATAATTATTTATCCGGCCATTTTAGCCCCATTATGCTGTTATTTGTGTTATTTTATTTATTTTGGCCGGATCCCCAGGTTTTTTTAATTATCCAATCGATCGCTGTTGGCATTGGAGCATTGCCGATTTATTGGTTGGCTAAAGAAAAAATCAAAATTTGGTGGGGAGGATTAGTATTTTTGATCAGTTTTTTGTTTTATCCCATTCTGCATAATGCGTTGTTATATGATTTCCACGAGGTAACTTTTGCGGTGCCCCTTGTTACTTTTGCTTTATGGTTTTGGCATAAAAAAAGAACCGGCTGGATGCTGTTCTTTTTGGCGCTGTTGTTTCTAGTCCAGGAACACACCGCTTTAATCGTATTTATGTTCGGCTTGCTGCTGATACTTAAAAAACAAAACTGGAAATTAGGTTTGGGAATCTCGGCTGTTTCTTTAACCTATTTCTTTCTGGTTCTGCTGGTTTTTATTCCGGCATTTTCTGCGAGCGGTCAATCTGCTCTGATCAATAGCGAAGTTCCTGAAATTGTTGCGCCTACGCGCTACGCCTGGCTTGGTTCTAATGTGAATGAAATCGCTTGGAATATTGTTAAGCATCCGATTCTTATTTTGCAGAACATGTTTGCTTTCCGGCAAGTTGATTTTTTCATCACTTTGCTTTTGCCTGTTTTTGCGCTTCCCCTTTTTTCTTCTCTTACTATTTTGATCTTGCCCGTTCTGGCTTTATATTTTTTAAGTAATTGGGCATTAACTTATAGCGTTTATTATTATCACTCCTCGCTTTTGGCCGGCATTCTGTATTTTTCTGCGATTCTTGTTTTTGCCCGTTTTTTCCGCGAATTAAAATGGCAAAAAATATTTTTAATATTGATTTTAATTTCCAGCTTAATAATCAGTTATATTTATAGTGTGTCACCGTTTGGCAAAGATTACTCGATAAAAGACTATCAGCCCTCCGAGAATGCCAAGTATCTAAAAGAGGTAAAAAAACTAATTCCTCCCGAAGCATCGCTGGTTGTTCAGCAAAATCTGGGTCCTCATTTTGCCACTAGGCGCAAGTTGTTTCATTTTCCGGTGATGCTGGATAAGGCGGATTACGTAGTGGTGGATGTCTATAACCCATACGCTGATAACCCAAAATCATTTTACGGGTTTAGCAATGTGAGAGAAGTGGAATACCAAATTTGGAGAGATTCTATCGGTAATCTAATCGATAATCAGGATTTCGGCGTGATTTATGACCAAGCCGAATGGCTGGTTTTTCAAAAGGGCGCGGATAAAAATCTTAATGCAAAGGCAAAACAAGATTATCTTGAAGCAATTAAAAGACTTGAACCTACCATTACCTTTGATACGCGAGGAAACTAAACTGGTAATATTTATCCGATTGCATGAACGGTAAGAAAGACAACATCATATTATTGGTTATTAGTCTTTTAGTTTTAGTTGTTGGCATTTTTCCTCTTTTTAAAAATAGTTTTATTGATACTCACGATGTGAATCTTTACCCGATCTGGCTTTATGAATTTGATCAGGGGATTCAAGCGGGTCATTTTTTGCCACGCTGGTCGCCGGATTTTTGGCTGGGGTATGGTTCTCCTCTTTTTAATTTTATTCAGCCGCTCTTTTATTGTCTTTCAGAATTAGTGCACCTGGTTGGATTCGGATTACTCAATTCGATTAAGGTGGTAATCGCCCTCAGTTTTGGGTTAGGATTCCTGTCCATGTATTTGTTGGGAAAAGAAATCTGGAAGGATAAGGGGAGCGGTTTTTTATGCGCTGTTATTTTTACTTTTTTTCCTTATCGTCTTGGCCTGGTGTATATCCGAGGCGACTTTGCTGAATTTTTGGCTACGGCCCTGATTCCTTTGGTTCTTTTCGCCTTTTTAAAGCTGGGGCAGAAAAGAAGACTGGGCTATTTCTTATTAAGTTCTTTTTCGCTTGCTTTAATTTTTTTGGCTCACAATATCCAAGTTGTCCTTTTTTTGCCCATTCTTTTAATTTATCTTTTGGTAGTTTTCAGGAAAGAGATTAAAAAAGTAATTCTTCCTATTTTTTTAGCAGGGATTACCGGGCTAGGAATCGCCTCCTTTTTTGTTTTTCCCGCTTTGTTAGAAGAAAAGTACTTAGCGGTTTCGACAATGTATACGGGGCAATATGATTTTCACGAGCATTTTCTGAAAATAGCGGATTTCTTAAGCTTAAAATGGGACAATGATCATTTTTTTCAGATCGGTATTATCGGAATAGTAATTCTCTGTTTTGTTATCTACGTCTTATCAAAAAAAATAGTTGGACTGCCCAGAAAAAACATCTATTTTTTTCTTATCTTAATGGTAGGGAGTATAGCTGCTTGTTTCTCAATCAGTACTTTCTTTTGGGAAAGTACCCCCTTTTTTAAATTTGTTCAATACCCGTGGCGAGTTTTAAGTTTTGTCGCTCTGGCCCTGAGCATTTTGGGAGGAATGATCTTTCGCACTAAAATTGTCCATTTGTTTTTTAAGGAAAAGATACCTAAGTTTGTTCCGGCCATAGCACTTGCCTTAATCGTTGTTTTTGCCAATCTGTTTTTTGCTCAGCCGGTTTCCTATCTGGAAAAAGAGTCGGACGAAGCTTATAATCCTTACCGCCAGCTTTATAGCGAAGCGAATTTAGAAACAACTTACCGAAAGGAAAATGAGCAGTTGATTCAGTCTGAAAAGCTGAATATTTATACTCTTATTCCGGAATTTGTGCCAAAGGGGACTAATGTCGAGCTTTTAAAAAATCAAATCGCCGGAACAATTTCCGATCAACTGAAAAAAAAAGAAGAATTCAGAATTTTAAAAATAGAAGCCCTGCGCGGCAGAATAGAATGGAAAGAACAGCAAATTAATTCTTATAATTACAGCTTTGAGATAAATTCTGAACAAGAAAGTTCAATCCGGGTTAATAATTTTTGGTTTCCGGGCTGGCAGGCCTTTTTAGATGGTGAGGAACAAAGCATTGAGCACGATAATGATTTTCAAGCAATGGTCTTTGATCTCCCTCCTGGCAATCATGTGCTACAATTAAAATTTAGCAGTACCCCCATAAGAAGAATAGGCGGCGTAATTACAATTATTACCCTGGGAATCTGGCTGGTGTTATTAATTATCTATTTTTTAAGGACGGTAGTTTTGAAAAATAATGATAAATCTAGTCCAAAAATCCGGTAGAAATATTTTTACCACGATCAATCTGTTTATCTTGCTAGGAATCATAATGATTCTGGTTCTTTCAATTAGGCCCGCTTTTGATCCCGACATGGGCTGGCACCTAAAAGACGGAGAATATCTTCTGAAATCAGGCTGGCAGGTGCCAAAAACAGATATTTATTCCTATACCATGCCTGACTTTCCATTTATTATGCATGAATGGCTGACTGATATCGGAATGTATTCTATTTATAATCACTTTGGTCTGCCGTTGCTCTCGATTATTTTTGTTCTAATTACTGCCGCCGCTTTTGTGGTGTCTGCGATTGCTGTTCCGGCCAGAAGAGAGTATCAGATTATTGCGGCATTAGTTGGCTGTATCGCTAGTCTTAACATTATTGGAGTAAGACCCCAGATGATTACCTTGTTGTTTTTGGCTATCTTGCTTAATTTGATTTATCATTTCCGTAGCTATCCTCAAACCAAAATAATCTATCTTTTGCCGGTGCTTTTTTTGGTGTGGGTTAATCTGCACGGAGGGTTTCCCTCGGGCTTAGTTGTTTTGGGATTATTTTTGTTTTTTGAGTTGTTAAAAAAAGCAGTCGTTCATCTTTATAAAAGAATAAGGAAAAAAATCATTAATCTGCCGGCGATCACCTGGTTCAGTTGGCGCAAAATTTTTTGTTTATCTTTTCTTTCTGGTATAGTGACCCTAATCAATCCCTATGGCTGGCGGATTTATATTGAGGTTATTACCACCATTACCGACAGTTATCTGAAACACAACATCAGCGAATGGGTGCCGGTTTCTGTTACCCAAGCGCATTCTTTTCGTTTTCTGGCCTATTTAGGATTACTGCTTATTTTAACCTTAATTTCAATCCGAAAAATTGATTTTACTCATTTAGGGATTACTGCCGTATTCGCCTGGTTTGCCTTTTCCAGTTGGCGCAATGTGCCAATATTTATCGTAATTAGCATCCCCCTTTGGGTTTACATTGTTAAGGGGTTAGTAGGAGAAAGCTTAAGTAAGATTATTAAAAATAAAGGGATAATTGCTTTGCTGCTTTTTGGAGTAGTAGTTTCCGTTTTTCAATCCCGTCAAATGCTGAGCACTATTCTTTCTTCAAAAAAACATTATGATTTTATCATGGCCACTTATCCTTATCAGGCGGTCCAATATCTAAAAGCGAATCCTATTTCGGGAAATATGTTTAACGATTACGACTGGGGCGGATTTTTAATTTGGCAGTATCCGGAACAAAAAGTGTTTGTGGATGGTCGAATGCCTTCCTGGCGTCAAAATGGTGAGCACGTTTTTGGTGACCATCAACAAATTTCCAATATTTCTCTTGGCTTTAGGGAGCTTTTAAAAGAATACGATGTTTCTTGGGTAATCACAAAAAGCAATTCTCTTTTAGCCATTGCCTTGGTTGGGGATGGCTGGGAAGGAGTTTATCAGGATAACAAAGCGGCGATTCTTAAAAAGCCAGTTGCTGAGAAAAATGATTTAGATAATCAAACAGAGTGACGTTTCGGGATATTTTTGACTTTTCAAAAAAATTTTGTTATACTACTCTTTTGAAATCTTATTTTTTAAAAAACTTTTTGCTGATTGCTGATAAAAGATAACTTAACTTAATAAATAAACGAAACATGATAAAATTAAGGAGGAAATCGAGAATAGAAAAACGGATTTTTTTGATTTGTCTGTCTTTTTTTATTTTTTTCCTTTGTCTATTTTCGCCCCAGCCTCTTTCGGCGATAATGAGCGGTCAGATTGGCATTAAACCGGCTTATCCCGACCCGGCGGTGCCGACTTCCATCGGCCGTTTTGATTATTCTTTGGCTCCTTCTGAAACTAAAGAAGATGCCGTGGAGGTGATTAATACCTACGACAAAGAGATTGTCCTTAAAATCTATTCCGTGGGTGCTACTACCACCCCTGACGGCATCTTTGCTTTAGGAATGGAAGAAGTGGTTGAGGACGTAGGTACCTGGATTAAACTTTCGAAGAACGAAGTAACTCTTGCCCCTTATACCAGCGAAATTGTCCCTTTTACTTTTACTGTTCCGGCTGACGCTGAACCCGGTGATCATATGGGGGGAATTGTCATCCAAGAAAAAGAAGTTCCTAAAGGAGAAGGCTCGATCACTATTATTACCCGGGTGGGAGTGCGAATCTATGAACGAGTGCCCGGCGAAATTATCAGGGGTATAGAAATTACCGGCTTCAATTGGGAATTTATGGCGGAAAATGCTGAAGAGTTGAAAAAAGTGAACTTCGGCAAATTACAGTCATTCCTGGGTTTTAGAAGGAAAGTGCATTTTAGCGTTGGCCTTCATAACCAAGGCACTATTCGAGAAGAGTTAAAATCCAACGTTACGGTGACTAATATGTTCGGCAAAGAAATTGCGGACTTTGATACTGAAAATGGAATGATTTTTCCCAAAAAAGATGTTACCGTCAACGTCAATTGGTTAAAAGAAGGATCTTTTCCGTTGTTTGGCCGCTACACCGCTAAGGTAGCTGTTACTTACGAGAAGGATCTTCCTCCGGTTGAGGCTGAACTGGCCTTCTGGGCTATTCCCTATAGCTTGTTCGTCTTGATTGGAATTCTGATTGCTCTCGGCGTCTTGATTTATCTGAATAGATTGTTAATTAAGGAACTGGCTAAAAAAGAAATGGTGGTTTATATCGTTCGACCAGGAGATAGCCTAGGGTCAATTGCCCAGCGTTTTGATGTTAAGTGGAAGAAACTGGCGAAGATAAACAATATCAAAAAGCCGTATCATCTAAAACCGGAAAGTTATCTTTTTGTCCCCCAAGGCTCTATCTTAAACCTTTTCCTCCGTCAATTAATTCGCAAAAAGCGGGTCTTCTGGATAGTAATAATTATTGCGGCTATTATCGCCATTGTTCTAGGAGGATGGATTTATTACCAGTACCAATCCCGGCAAAAATCGGATGAAGCTAATCAGCAAGAGGAACAGAACCAGTCAATTGAATTCCAGCCTACGGCGGAGGAAAGCCGTGATCAAACCAGAAAAGAAGATCTCAAGAAGATTCAATCTGCCTTAGAGCAGTTCTACCAGAGCTATCAAAGATATCCTTTAGCATCAGAGCTTAGTAAAACGAATCAAGCGGGCAATATTCTTGATCAGGAGCTGGTAGCAGGAGGTTTTATGGCAGAATTGCCTAAAGATCCTCAAGAGCCGACTTATTACTACGGCTATCGGAGCGACGGTCAGACCTATGAATTGACTTCTATTCTGGAAAACGGTAATGATCCGGAAGCAATTTCCATCAGCGGCTTCTTTATCTACAAGATAACATCGCCAAAACAAGAATTGCCGGACAGTTCCGATTCAGAAACAACCACTTAGTTAATACTGGCCTTATTTGTTTATTAGCTATACTCATCCGGATTGATTAAAGGGAGCAAAAGCTTGTTTTCGTAATTTAGTGAATCATGCGGTTTTATCAAATCAACAAAAAGAGAATTCAGGAAGTTATCACCATCTTCTCCTTCTCGTTTTTATTGCTTTCCAGTTTTATCCCCCAGCTAATCACGGCACCGCCGGCCAATGCCATTGTTTTTTCCTATCCCCGCTTGAATTTACAGAAAGCAGAACCAATTGCTCCGAGCATTAAAGAACTGCCGGTTAAATCTTCGGCCCAGGATGTAACTTATCCTCTGATTAAAGAAAGCGAATCCGATTTTTACTACCAGGCTGATTTAGCTTCTTTTCAAGCCTGGTTTTATGATCGAGCCGAAAAGAAAGCAATAACCCGGATCGGGATTGATCCTCAGCATTACCTGGAATTTTTTCTTCCTAAAGAAAAAAAAGTTCCCATTAACTTAACGGAAAAAGGTTATTCTTATCAGGTTTCCCAAGACTTGGAGATTAAATATACCATTAAAGACAATGAATTAAAGGAGGATATTGTTCTTAACCAAAGCCCCACTGACGGCAGTTTTAAATTTTCTTATCAAGAGGAAGGCCTATTTCATGTGGTGGGGGGCGAAGAGTATTATTTCTTCCGGTCAGATAGTTTAGCAAAGATATTTAAATTCCAAAAACCAACGGTAAGGGATGCAAAAGGAATAAGCGGAGCTATTTCCTTAGAATTAACTGATGATGAAATCGTTTTTCAGTTGGATTCTGCTTTTTTAGCCCAAGCCAGTTATCCGATCACTATTGATCCAGTCACGGTTGGCACGACCACTAGCAGTGGCAGTACCGGGCCAGATAAAGATCGGCACATTGTCCGCTCCAGCCGGGGAATTATGGTAGAGGTTTGGTATCAAAATAGCACCAACTATTTAGTGGGCTCGCGGTCTTTAGATGACGGAGAAACATGGCTTCAGCTTAATGCGGATTCTGCCGGTTCTACCGTGATCGGGGCTAATTCTCTAACAGCGGCAATAAGTGATTATTCCCTTTTTCTTGATCAGTATGACAACGTTAATCTGGCTTATTCGGGTCTTTGTTCCGGGGAATCTTACACCAGCGTTTGCTATCGGCAGCTTTCGGCTAACGGTACCAATAACCAATGGACCGTTGGTTCGGAATATACGGTGTCTGCAGGTCTGATCAATATGACTGTGGTAAGACCTTCGGTCATTGAATCCAGCAATAGCACGATTTATGTGGCAGTGGATAAAGAAGGGGCTGGTAGTGATGATACCGTAATTCGTTATTTTACCAATGGGACTAGTTGGGCAGATGAATCCGGAACAGCGGTTGCTTCTACAGACCAGCCCGTTTTAATTATGGAGCCAGGCACTAATGAGCGAATGGAATTTTACTGGAAGGCAGCTGACAGCACCCTTTATTTTAATTATTACAATGGTACTTCTTGGGGCGGTGAAACTAGCGTGGCTAATATTGGCGCCAGCCCTTCTTATTCTGTGGCTACGGGTAGTGCTTTGCCCGACAATATACATCTTGTTTATAACAGCGCCAGAACTTATTACCGCAGTTACAATGGCACCAGCTGGAGCGGAGCGACCACCTTGGATTCCGGCACTAAGAACAAAGCGGTCATTACTTATAATGGCGGCGATCTTTTTGTTTTTGCTTCTATTATAGACGGCAGTGTAACAAGGATTAAATATAAGCGCTATGATGGCTCTAGCTGGGATTCCAGTTGGACTTATGTTTCGGATATTTTTGCCACTTTTGAAAGTGTTCAGACTCTTGATGTCCAATCTAATCCTGATATCTGGACCAACGAGACTACTGATGCCGGTGATTACGGCGAAGCGGATGTTCCTTTTTTGCTTACCCCAACCGTAGACTATCTTTATATAGGCAGAAATGCCACCTTTCTCAATGTTACTTTCTTCTTAAGCACTAATGCCTCTTCTACAGTCACCCCGGATTGGGAATACTGGAACGGTTCGGCTTGGACCGATATTACGGAAACGGATAACACTTCTGGTTTTACTACTAGTGGCAGTGTTACTTGGGCAGGTCTTAGTGGCTGGGCACAGACCAGCGTTAACAGTGTAACTAAATATTGGGTCAGGGTAACTGGGGCATCTACGCCAACTACCAAACCAGTGGCCAGTTATATCTTGCCCGGTCAATCCGCCGGTTCACCCACCAGCATTGAAAGGATCATTGAAGAAACCACTTTTGAACAGGTAAACCAGGATGGTTTTGGCGATAATGTTAATGATGATATATTAGCTTTGGAAGTTTTTAATGGTTACTTATATGCCGGCACGCAGAAGCCATCTTCTAATGGCGAAGTTTGGCGCAGTAATAACGGCGTTACCTGGAGCCAGGTCTCAACCGATGGCTTTGGCGACAGTAATAATAAGGGTTTTACCGCCATATTAACGGCTGGTGAATATGTTTATGTCGGTACTCAAAATACCAGCACAGGCACGGAAGTGTGGCGTTCCACTAATGGTACTGGTTTTGCGCAGGTTAATTCCGACGGTTTCGGCAGTGCTAATAACACAATTACGGAAAAATTTTTAGTATTTAACGATTATCTTTACGCCGCAACCTATAATAGTACTGATGGTACCCAGGTTTTTCGCTGTAGTATTACCAATTGTGATGAATCAGGCGATTGGGCACAAGTTAATGATAATGGCTTCGGCGATGTTAACAATATTACTACGCCAACATTTATTGTGGTAGATATTAGCGGAACCCAATACATTTATGCTGGTACCGAGAATACTCCAGCAGGTGGCGGCCTACTTTATAGATGTAGTGAGTCCAGTGGTTGTGATTCTGGTGATGATTGGCCGTCAGTTTTATCCCAGCCTGGTTTTGGTGATTCCAGTAATATTTCACTGAAAAGCGGTGAGGTTTTTAATAGCGCTCTTTATGTTGGTACTTATAATGAGAGTACGGGCGGAGAACTTTGGCGCTGTGATATTTCCTCTGATTGCAATGAAGATGGAGATTTTTCTCAAGTGAATGATGATGGATTTGGCGATTCTAATAATCAATCAGTCCAAGCCCTTAAAACTTATTATGGCAATTATCTGTATGCCGGAACAGCAAAAAAAGACACCGGGGGCGTAGGAGCGGAGCTTTGGCGTTGTACTTTGGCTTCCGCTTGCGACGGCACCGGTGATTGGTCCCAGATAGGTACAGACGGTTTTGGTGATAAATATAATAATGCTATTAACGTTTTCCATCTTTTCCGGGATTATATGTTTATGGGTGGTACCGATACAACTTATGGTTCGCCTTTACACCGGAATTTCTACGAAAGAGCATTGGTTAGTTGGGCTTCTGGTGCAGCCAGCCCTTATAATGTAAAATATGATGAAATTCGTTACCGGGCTAGACAGGAAAGCTGGCGCTGGTATGATGATCAGTCTTCGGCTGATCCTTCCACCGCCTATGCTGATGAAAATACCACCGGCAGTCCGGTAGGTAAGCTGAATGATGTCCGGGTTCGCATCACTCTGCGCGAGGATGGCCATTATAGCGGGGCCAATATCAGAATGAAGCTGCAATATTCTACGGATGATTCTCAATTTTATGATGTGGCTGATCAAGCGGATACTTACGCGCCTTGGCGTTATTATAATGGTGGCGGCACAGATGATAGCACAATTGGGACACAAAGATTGACTGATTCCGATACCAAGGGTCCGTACGTGGAGGAACTTTTAGTTGTTTCCACTTTTGATCAAGGCATTAATGACTGGACGGAATGGGATTTTTCTATTGAAAACTATGATGCTACCGCTAACAGCACCTATTATTTCCGAGCAGTCTGGTCTGATTCCGACGAAGATGTTGTTTTAACTTCTGGGAAAACCCATCCTACCTTAACCACCGCTTCCTCTTATACTTTGTCTTTAAGTACTCCTACTTCTATTACTTTGACCGGCTATACCCTAGGTAGTGGTAATGGTACTAGCGTGACTACTTTTAATGCGTCCCAAAAAATAACCATGCGGGATGATACGGGCAGTGGCAATGGTTGGAGCGTAACAGCGACCAGCACTAATTTAACCATCGGCAGTTATACTATTACCGCCAACAGCATTAATTGGAGTACCGGGACAATTACTCCCTTACTGGCCGCTTCTATGACAGGGGTTAGCGCCGGCGGCGGTGGAGCAATGCATCCTACTACCCCGGTGACGGTGGCTACGGCCTCCGCTAGTAATGGTGCTGGGGGGTATACCATTCAGCCTACCATCACCGTTTCTGATTTAGATAATGAACAGGCCGGCAATTATTCCGGGACTTTTACCTTGACTATCCAGTAGTTAAGGTAACCGGATCCACCCTTGTTTTTATTCCTAAGATGTGCTAAAATTGTTGTAATTATTGGGTTTTTTGATTAAACCGGTCGTAAAACTCCCGTCCGCCTTGCTTCGCCCTAGCGAAATAAATATTATGCAGTTGTGTTTAATTAATTCAATTCAGATACGGGCATTTAGCTCAGGCGGTTAGAGCGCTGCATTCACATTGCAGAGGTCGCAGGTTCGATTCCTGCAATGCCCACCAAACATTTCATGAGCAAGGCGAAGCGCCCGCCCGCTTTGAATCACAAAGCGATTCGGGCGGGGGCGGAGCGTTACACTTGCCCCGTCGCATAATGGGGTTCACACCTGCCTGCCGGCAGGCAGGTTGCAAAGGTCGCTGGTTCTCCGCCACGTTATCATAAAGTGTAAAGGAAGGCGGACGGGCAAATCGGCTCGGACCCACCATCGATTCTCAATTGAGACTTTACCATCTTATCTTAAAAAATAAAATTTATGGCTGATAAAAAAGAAGAAAAGGAAAAAAAAGAAATCTCCGAAGCGCTGGAAGAGTTGAATCAAGACAAAACTCGCCCCGATTCCTTTTGGAAAGCAACCGGACTTTTTATCCTAGAGGTTGGTAAAGTAATAATTATTTCCCTGGCAATAATTATTCCCATCCGCTATTATTTGATTCAGCCTTTTTATGTTAAGGGTGCCTCCATGGAACCTACCTTCCATGATTACGAATATTTGATTATTAATGAAATTAGCTATCGGTTTAGTGAGCCCCAAAGAGGGGATATTGTTGTCCTAAAAGATCCCCGCAACGGATCGCAATTCCTAATCAAACGAATTATCGGTCTTCCTAAGGAAACGATAATTATCAGTGATGGCCGAATAGAAATTAAAAATGATCAATACTCTAATGAAATGGAGTTGGATGAAAGCGACTATTTAGATCCGAGTATTTATACCCAAGGCCATGAAAATCTTAGTTTAAACAGTAATGAATTTTATGTTTTAGGCGATAATCGAAATTCTAGTCTCGATTCTCGGATTATCGGGCCGATTAAAAAGAGTAATATCGTCGGCAAAGCTTGGATTAGAGCCTGGCCGTTTAAAAAATTTAGATATTTTGAGATACCGAAGTACAATATTACCAACGTTGAATGAATAATGCAGAATGAAAAATGAATAATGGCAAATATAAAAAACATTCATAGTTTCACATTAATAATTCATCATTAATTAGATGCCTAGAAAAAAAACAAGCAAAATCACAATATCTTCTAAAAAGACGGAAGAAAAATTCAAAAAACCACCCCAATTATTAAGAGGAATGAAAGATATTCTCCCAGATATTCAGGACGTTTGGGATTTTACCAAGGCAGAGGTGGATCATTTGGCTCAGGATTATGGTTACGCCAGAATAGACACCCCTCTTTTGGAAGAGACCAGTCTCTTTGCCCGCTCCGTAGGTGAAAATACTGATATTGTGGAAAAAGAGATGTTCTCTTTTATTGATAAGGGAGGTGACCATATTTCTTTGCGGCCGGAGGGTACCGCTGGTATTGCCCGGGCTTATATTGAACATGGAATGTTAAATCAACCCCAGCCTGTAAGATTGTATTACTGGGGTCCTTTTTTCCGTTACGACCGCCCTCAAGCTGGGCGCTATCGCCAATTCTATCAATTTGGTTTTGAAGCGATCGGTGACGAACAGCCGATTATTGACGCTCAGTTAATCGTGGTGTGTTTCAGTCTTTACAAAAAAATTGGAGTACCAGTGGTAATCCAAATTAACAGTGTGGGTTGCAAGACTTGCCGTAAAGAATACGAGCAATTACTGATTGATTATTTAAACCCTCGAAAGAAATTTCTGTGCGAGGATTGCAAACGAAGAATACAAAAGAACACCTTAAGAATTCTAGATTGCAAAAATCCAGAATGCCGGGAATTGATGCAAGATGCGCCTCAGATAGTAGATCATTTGGATGAAGAGTGCAAAGATCATTTCGTAAAAGTACTGGAGTACCTGGATGAGGCGGAGGTAGCTTATAATCTTAACCCTTATCTGGTGCGCGGATTAGATTACTATACCAGGACTACCTTCGAAATTTATCCAGAAGGAAAAGAAAATGATTCCCAAGCTACTTTAGGGGGCGGCGGCCGCTACGATGACTTGATTGAACTTTTAGGTGGAAGGCCCACCCCGGCCTGCGGTTTTGCGAGCGGAGTGGAACGCTTAATTCTTAATATCAAGGAGAAAGAGATTATTATCCCCACTGCTCCAAAGCCAGACGTATTCGTTGCTCAATTGGGAGAAAGTGCCAAGAAGAAAGCATTAAAACTGGTTGAGGAATTGAGACAGAAAAAAATAAAAGTAGCCAGCAACTTCTCTAAGGATGGTTTAAAAAATCAATTATCTCTGGCAAGTAAATTAGGAGTCAAGATTTCTCTTATTTTGGGACAAAAAGAAATTTTGGATCGGACTGTACTAATCAGAGATATGGAAAGTGGATCGCAGGAAGTGGTTGATTTTAATCGAGTCTATGAAGAATTAAAGAAAAAAATGGAAAAGACACAACCAATCATTCAGAATAATCATAGAATAGGAGGCTAGGTTTTTAGCTTCTTAGCTTTTTAGGTTAAGGTAGAGTTAGGAATCTCGGTATGGTTGTGGTGGTAAGAGCATAGTATGTACCTCTTTTTGAAAAATGTAGGTGGCGAGTTTACTCACCTCATTCAAGAGTAAGCTATCCGTCTACTAAAGTCACTACAATTAAAAATCATACCCTAAAAATCCCTAATGAGCTAAAAAGCTAACAACCTAGAACAATGAACTGCATCTTTTGTTCCATCGCCCAGAAAAAATCTCCTACCGAGATAATTTATGAAGATGATCAGATGATCGCTTTCAGGGATATTAATCCTAAGGCGCCAGTGCATATCTTGATTATTCCTAAGGAGCATATCGCTTCCCTTAATGATTTAAATGAAAGCAATAGTTCCCTTTTAGGAAAGCTAATTTTACAAGCAAAAAACCTTGCTCGCCAGCAGGGAATTGCCAAATCAGGGTACAAACTGATATTTAATTGCGGCAAAGACGCTGGACAATTAGTTAATCATATCCATTTGCATCTTTTGGGCGGCGGTCCCTTGGGCGGTATCATTTAGAAAAGAGGAGTAAAAAAGGCATAATAGGGCTAAAGAAGGTCAGAAAGGCTCCTATTCTGAAAAATCCTCTTCCGCTTTCTGATGTCCTAGGGGGTCATCTTCGGCTTTTTTCCCCTTCTTAAAATAGTTTAAAACAAACTTTACACTCTTGCCGGAGAGTGTTATATTAAAATATGAAAGAAATAATTAAATCTTACCATTAAAGGGGGTGAAAAATGTGGTCGAGGTCAAAAAGAAAGACGGAGAAACAATCGAGAGTCTAATTCGTCGATTTTCCAAAAGAGTTCAACAGAGCGGCGTTCTGATTAGAGCTAAGAAAAGTCGTTTTCGAGAAGAGGCAAAGAACAGAAGAGAACAAAGAGTAGATGCCATCCGCCGTCATAAAATCCGAGAAAAGAAAGATTACTTGAGAAAAATAGGCAAGTTGGATGACTTCGAAAATACTAAATTTAAAACATCCCGCAGTAGACAAAACCGATAAAAAGCAAGAACAAAAAGATTAAATCGGTTAAGAAAATTTCATTTCAGTTAGAAATCTTTAGCGCGCTACGTTTATGGGTTTAAAGACGAAACTGGAGCAACAATTAAAAGAAGCAATTAAAGAAAAAAATCCCATTAAGTTGGGTACTATTAGGTTAACCATAGCTAAAATTAAGAATGAAGAAATTGCTAAAAAAAGGGAGCTTAAAGAAGAAGAAATTCAGGCCGTGATTCAGAAAGAGATTAAAAAACGCAAAGATGCCCAAGAGGCTTATCAAAAGGGGGGAAGGGCAGAGCTAGCCCAAAAAGAAGAAGCAGAGTCAAAAATACTAAAGGAATATTTGCCTGAACCATTTTCTGAAGAAGAATTGGAAAAAATAATCCAAGCGGCAATCAAAGAAGCAGGCGCCCAGTCGCTGAAAGAAATGGGAAAAGTAATGAGTATTGTGATGGCCCAGGCCAAAGGAAGAGCGGAGGGAAAACTGGTAAATGAAAAAGTGCGGCAGCTGTTAGCTTAAAATCAAAAAGAAAATAACATCTATTTTATGAATAGGTCAAGGAGGAAAGATTTTAAATCAAAAATATTTTTTACCCTAGGAATAGTAACGGGAATATTTCTAGTCGGTATTTTAACCAACCTGGTTGGTTTTTTTATCCCGTTAGAAGCGGAACACCCCTCGGTTTGTTATGGAGGTGAATGCTTGGTTAATTATATGGCGAATAGGGGGTATAACATGTTGGGTGGGCTTCTAACGGGATTTATTCCTCAAAAGGCAGCAGCGCTTTCCATTGATTACAGTGTGGGAGCAACTCTGGGCTTAGGGTCGGCCGATCTGCTGGAGACGGTAATTCACGTTCTGCAATGGATTTTAGGCCTACTAGGATTAGTTGCCGTAATTATCGTAATGTACGGCGGTTTTGTCTGGATGACGGCCGGCGGCAACCAGGACAAAATTAAAAAAGCGAAAAAGATTTTAATGAACGCCCTGATTGGTTTAGCCATTATTCTGCTTTCCTGGGCGATTGTTTATTTTGTGATGGGAATTATTAATAATTCTACTGGCGGTGGCGGGGGAAG
>PEXU01000030.1:23367-60598 GCA_002774635.1 Candidatus Kerfeldbacteria bacterium CG08_land_8_20_14_0_20_40_16
GGGAAGTTGTGGCGGTTCAACTTGTACTGGTGGAGAAATTTGTTGTTTCAGTTCATATTGTGCCTCTAGTTGCACTGGTGGCTTTACGCCAGAATTTATTATTCGTTCCTTTGCTACTGCGTGCGATAATCCACTAAATCCTCATGAGGATGTTTTTCTGTGCAGCTCAATTGCGATTAACTTCAATAATGTAATCAATATAGACACGGTTAAGACCGCACTAAACGTTGCAGATATTGGAGAGCAAACAAGTGGCAATAATCTTATTATCGAAAAATGTGACGATGGGGCCTCTTGCACTACTACCTCAAAACCAGCGCCATTGCTTGATCCTACATATTGGTCCGGACCAACTCCTCAGGGAATAACTAGTGAATGGGTTGCCGCTAATAAGTCAATTGTCTTCTATCACATTCCTTATTTATTTGAAGAATTTACCTTTTATCGGGTAACAATAACCGAGGATATAACGGATACTAGCGGGAGAGATATTACTAAATGTGAAAAAGAAGGAGGTACTCCAATACCTGGTTGTACCTATAATTCCGGAGACGGTACCTGGTCTTGGATTTTTCAAACCAATGACCAAATAGATGACATTCCTCCCGAAATTGTTCAAGCTTATCCGGAATTTGATACCAGCGAAACTCCACCCCAATACCCCAATCGCAATGTTAGTATGGCACCTACTATTTGGGCCAACTTCAGTGAAATGATTGATCCGATTACCGTTACCGAAGCCAATATTACCGTAACACCAATAGATCCTACTGGTCTTGACCCTATAACAGGACTAGGAGGAACTCTTCTAACACCGCTTGATCCCGATCAGTATAATGTATTTATCAATCCTAGTGGCAACGGATTCCAGTGGCAGGTAGAAGCACCTAATTGGCTTGATGCCTATACCTGGTATGAAATAAATGTTGATAATATATATGACCTTTGTTCCAATGAAATGACGCCGGCTCCTACTACTTGGCGATTTCAGACCAACGGAACTTTTCCGGGCGTGAACTTTGTTTATCCGCCAAACGGCTATTTATTTTCTTGCCCAGATACTGAAATATTCGCCCAATTCAATACCAGCATGTACGATATTACTACCAGTTCCTGCGGGGTTGCTCCTTCTGGCGGGGGATACGTTACCGGCTGGACTTTATCCAATAATCCGGGAAGAGTATTGGGAGTAGAAGACGATTATCCCGGATCGCCGGCTGATCCTAATCGATACTGCAAGAAATACAGTTGGATGCCCACTAGTTCTAGCCTTCCCTTAGATACCGATTTTGCCGCCCACATTGATACCAGAATAGTCATTGATTCTGAGCTGAACACTCTAGAAGTAGATTGGGGTTTTCATGTAACAGAACCTAGTTCTTGCGCTAATCCGCCCTATATAACTAGATTAGATCCCGCCGAAGGTCCTGAAAATCAGTGTTTTACTGTTTTTGGTAATTATTTCGGAACAGGTACTGATCCTCAAGACAGAGTTGAATTGGGAGATGTCCAAACTCCGGTCAATGCTGGTGCTTGGACAGAACATGTTATTTCTACCAGAGTTCCTGCCGGTTTAATCCCAGGTACCTCCTACAATACCAAAGCATTTGTCTATCACCCACCGCCTATTGATCAAGTTTTAGAAAGCAATGAAGTTTCTTTTCAAATTGATCTAGGCACGTTTGCTGGTCCGTGTATTGATTACATTACACCCGAGGAAGGCTATGAAGGCACAGGGGTTACTATTGTAGGAAGCGAATTTGATCCTACTAGTGCATTTAAAGATGTTTGGTTTACTGATGGGACTTACTCAGCGGGTTATAACACTTGGGGAGATACTCAAATTACCACCAATGTTCCTACCGGTGCTGGAAACGGAGATGTTACTGTAGAAAATGACCAAGGGGTTAGTAATGGATGGCCTTTTACCGTGCTTCACGTTCCTCCGGGAACGCCCACCGTGGTCCAAAATTCCTCTTGTGATTTTGGAGTTTCGCCCCCCATTTATGCTTCACCTACTCCTTGGTTAAACCAAAACAATGTTTGTTTTGATACGGTCATATCCGCCCGGTTCAATATTAATCCTGGATTAAATTCAATGGACCCCGCCACCTTTAATGATAGTAATATTTTCTTGGACAAATGCACCGACGAGTCATGCACTACTACCGACCGCGTCACGCCAGTGACAATCACCTCACAGGGATATGAGGATCCTGACGACATGTTTAAATTAACACCGGGCAGTCCCTTGGATCAGAATACCTGGTATCAAGCGACTATTATGACCGGAGTGCAAAGCGCTGACCATGTGCCTTTGGCCGCAAACTATATTTGGAAATTCAGAACCAAAGACGAGCCAGGCAACTGCCCCCTTTCAGGCGTAGGAGTGTTGCCCACTTCCGCCACCATTAATTGGGGCGGCACTCAAGGCTATAATTCTGATCCCATTGGTCCTGGTTGCCAGCTTTTGAATCCCAGCAGTTATGAATGGAGCTGGAATTCTACCAATACTAATAGGGCTTATATTGTAGGCAGTCCTAGTGGTTCCTCGGCTACGGCCCGATCCTCCGATAACCAAGAGGGAAACAGTTGGATTCAGGCGATTACGACAGGAGTAGCCGGTCAGAGTTTGCTTAGGGTTGATTTTAGTGGTTGCGAGGTTGATCCGACAATCTGCACTGATCCTTTAAGAGGAGGATGTGTGGGCAGTGAATGTGTTGATGGCCTTTGTACCCCCATTATGTCAGGGGTTGATCCCGCAAGCGGGCCAATCGGGCAATACGTTACGGTCAGTGGTTGCTGGTTTGGGGCGTACGATCCCGCCGTAAGTAAAGTGGAGTTTACTGGGATTGATTTGTCATTCGTAGAGGCAAAATGGCCCAAGGCCTGCGGTCCAGCTGGCAGTACTTGGAGTAGCAATTCAATCGTAGTGGAAGTGCCGGATGATGAAACGGCTGATCTTAGTGATGATGCTCAAGACGGACCAATGAAAGTAACGGTCCAAACCTCCCTGGGGCCCCGTTCTGATGAAAGCAACAATGGAATTGGTCCCCCCGATTTCACTTTTGATGTTAGCGGAGGAGTGGCGGTTAATCTTTGTCCTTTTAACCCTGCTTGGGGTTATAATGGTGATTCTTTTACGGCGATTGGTGAAGGTTTTGGCAGCTATGACCCCGCCAGCGACAATATCAGTTTTTTCAAAGATCCGGGAAGAATAAATGCTTCTATTACCGATTGGACCGATACTCAAATTAACGGCACTGTTCCTCCTCAGGCTCTTAGCAGCATTCCCCCCAATGGTGTTTATGTGACGGCGGACGGTAATAATAGTAATCAAGTGCCATATACAGTCAGATGTGATACAAATTCACAGTGTATTACCGACTGTTGTTATGGTTATCAGTGCCGGGACGCGGCTTACTGCAGTACGGGCGCACCAGGAGATTTGTGCCAAATACCTTCTAACGATAATTGTCTCAACGGCCCGATTAGTTTTCCTTCCGGTTATGATTGTATGAGTACTACTGGTGATATTGAATCAACTTCGCCACCTCCTCCAGAACCGCCGCCCTTTGGTGATGACTGCCGGGTTTGCTGTGAGCCAGGACAAACCTACAACGCATTGATTTGTACCGAAAATCAAGGAGACTGCACTGGAGCGGAAAGAGGATTATACTGCGGTTGTACCCGAGATGATGAATGCGGTAATCCCGATAACATTGGTTGCGGCGCCACTGATCCCCGCTGTTGCTACACACGGCCCAATGTTGCTAGTACTGATCCCGCTGATGGAGAAAGAGAGGTCTGTCTTAATTCAGCCATTACCGTCACTTTTGACCGGTTAATGGATCCGGACAGTTTGACTAATTTCTCCTTGCAGGTTGGAGCGTTTGCTGTGGCCGGTGATATCTCCAGTTATAACGAAAGCGGCCACACGGTATTAGTATTTACGCCTCATAGCAATCTTACTGCTGGTACAAACCACACTGGCAAAGTGGCAGGCGATCCTAATCTATCTGATGGTAATCCAGAAGGGGTGTTAAGTTCTAACCTAACCGGCATGAATGGTCCCCATGCTGACAACAGCTATCAATTCCGATTTAGAACCGGAGAGGAATTATGTGAAATTGATCATATTTCAACTCTTGTTATCCCTCCCGGGGATTGGATAAACAACGATCTTTTTATCTGCGTGGGCGACGCTTGCACTGATGATCAAAATCCTGGATCACCACTTAATCAACATATCTATGCTGCCCTGGCTTTGGATGCTAATAATACTCTCCTAGCCGCAGACTATACTTGGAGCGACCCTGAAGCCGGCGGCGTTATTGATGTTGAATCTCCTGATGAACAATGGGGCTATGTTACCGCGCTGGGGCCCGATGGCCAAGAAAATATTCAAGTAACCGCCGATGCTGGTGAAGCAGGGCAAGCCTCTACTTTTGTGGTAACCACCGTTGATGCTTGCCAAAGTCCGTGGCCCGCTAATAGTCCTTATAAATATCCTGGCGCTGCCATTCCAACTCCTCCGGGCGAACCAACTAACTTTGAAACGCGTTATTGCCGAGACGGCGGTCTGCCCGGTATTACCACCCCGATCATATTTAATAACCCGTCTTACACTTATGGCGACGGAACAGATGAAATGATTCGGGAAATTTTCTTTAATCCTGATGACGGATCCGGCGACGTAATTGGAATCAGGGTAATGGAGAACGAAGGATTTTTATCGTCCCAGGCGTGGTTTGATAACATGTTTCCGGAAGATGCCGGAGCCGGAGGATCAGCCCTAATCGTAGATGGCTACCAGGCTTTGAAAGTGGGTCGTACGACCTACGTGGCCGCTACTAATCTAGTTGGCGGTGATCTCTATCCTAATATCTATTTAATTTCTTACAATGACAACGCTCAAAGCAGCACTGTTAATATCTATAATCAGATGATTGAGAACTGGTTCTTTAATGCTCATCCCATTGTAATGTTTTCTGCTTGCTCTTCTTCTCCTACTGAAACAAATAAGCAGTGTATTATCCGAGATACCGAGCGAGTCACGGAATTGGGTGAAATTGCTTTCTCATTACTTCAGTATAAGAATGACAATGGAAGATTTCCCTTGCTTTCCGCCGGCACATATCTGGAAGGAACAACAACCAGTAAATGGAATTCCTGGATTTCGGCACTAGGTAACGAAATTGGTATTACTCCATCAGTTGATCCGTTGAATGCATTTGATCCTGCCTCCCGTTGTCCGGTTCCACCCTATGATTCTGCCGGCACTTGCTGGAATGATAATCATAAGGTTTATACTTGCCCGGAAAACTCCCACATTTATCAATACTCCACCTTTAATAGTGGAAACAATGCTTTTCTCTATGCCAATCTTGAATATAACGGAACTGGTAATTGGAGAACAGATCCGCCAATGGGGAGTGATCCCTGTGCAGCTATACCTGGATCCACATCTTGTGAGTGTTTTAATTACCAGATAGAGGGAAATGATTCTTTTATACCCTCATCGGCACCAGCATCTTCATAATTAAAAAATAAATTATGCCTGAACTAAAAATTCCCCCCAATCTTCCTAATAATAATTCTCCCGAGGATATTTTTGAAGATACTGAGGATGCTAAGAATGCTCCTCCTGCCGCTCCGCCACCTCCTAATAGAACAGGGGATGCGCTGGCGACACCTCCTACCCCTGATTTAGGAGAGGCGGAGATTCCTACTCCCAAAGGAGGCCGAACAATGCTGATAGTGGGAATAGCGGTAGTTATCCTGGTGGTCTTAGGAGGAGCGGTCTTTGTTTATTACTTGATGACCAAATCTAATGCAAACAGCAATATAAATGCAGTTGTGAATGAGAACATAAACAAAATTACTAATACTAATCAAGAAATAAATACCAATAATTCTAATACCAACACTAATCAACCAGTTGATAGTGACGGCGATGGACTTTCTGACGCTGAAGAAGAAGAATTAGGCACTAATCCCAAAAAATCTGATACGGACGGTGACGAACTGTTTGACTTAGAGGAAGTTAGAGTCTATAAAACTAATCCTACTAAAGCAGATACAGATGGTGATGGCTATCTAGATGGAGCAGAAGTAAAAGAGGGATATGATCCAAACGGCCCAGGAAAATTAAGAGATTTAGGTGAAGAAATTAATAAATTAGAATAAAAAAATGTTTGAGAATAGCAATCAATTTCCATCCCGTGCCCGTGGGACAGAAGAAAAAAACTCATCAGAGGAGATAATTGCTCCTGTTGATTCTGTAGATGAGAAACGAGAGGATCCCGCCCCAGACCAAGAAGATGATATTTTGTCAGGAAGAATCCATACTATGCCGCACAAATTTCATGTGGGTAAAGGCGAGGGAGGAAGAAAAAATAAACTGCTAATAATCGCAATAATCGTCATTGCCATAATAATACTGGGCATCTTAGCCGCTTTTCTTTTTCAGAAAATAATTAATCCGCAAGCCCAAACCAACAGTACGCAAAACCTTAACGTTTCTAATAATAACCAGAATGTTAATAATGCCAATCAGAATGAGAATAAAAATTTAAATGGCAATCTAAACCAAAATGTCAATCAGAATCAAAACAGTAACCAGAACACTAATCAGAATAATAACCAGAATGTTAATAATGCTAATCAGAATACCAATCTTAATGCCAATACCAATTCCAATCGGAACCTGAATTTTAATGTCAATGCCCCTCTTCCTAGCAGTACCGACAGCGATCGGGATGGGTTAACCGATAAAGAAGAAGAAGAACTCGGCACCAATGCTCAAAAGCCCGATTCGGACAGTGACGGCTATTCCGATGGATTAGAGGTAGCATCCGGCTATAATCCTTTAGGAAGCGGAACCTTAACCAGCTCTAGCGCCATTAAAATCTATACAAACGATGATTATAATTACACCATTCTTTATCCTCAAAACTGGTTGTCCCAAGCTACCAATAACAATAATAAAGAGGTTCTTTTTACTGCCGATACCGCAGAATTTGTGGAAGTGCTGGTGATATTAAATCCAACCTCTTTAACCGCCAAAGAATGGTATTTATCCCAATTCCCTGAATTAAACAGCCAGGATTTAACCACCGTGACTACCTGGGAAGGAGAAGAAGGAATCATCAGTCCAGACGGCAATACGGTATATTTAGGTTCCGATGACTATCTTTATGGAATTACCTACAATACCGGCACGAAGGCAGAGGCCAACTTCCGAAAAACGTTTGAGATGATGTATAAAAGTTTTAAAGTATTGCCCGAAGGAATTACCAATACTAATCTGAATACCAATTCCAACCAGAATCTGAATCTGAATCAAAATAACAACTCTAACCTCAATAGCAATAGTAATCTCAATACCAATTCAAACCAGAATCTGAATTACAACAGTAACAGTAATAATAACAGCAACAGTAATTCTAACCTTAACAGCAACGCCAATAACCTTTCTATTTAATAGCATCTTAAATAACGGTTATGATTCAGGTGGAGATTTACAAGGAGACTAGTAGCCCAATTCAGAAGGAATCTGTTAGAAAAGTGGTGCATACTATTCTTAAAACACTTAATAGAAATCGTTACCACTCTCTTTCAGTAGCAATAGTTAAAACCAATACCATCCGAACCCTGAATAGAATCTGGCGCGGAATTGATCGTCCCACTTCCGTTCTTTCTTTTTCAGCCCAATCTTATTCTAAGTCTCAAAATAAGAGAAAGAAGAATAAATCATTTGTTTTGCCTCCGGAGGAAAAAGATTTTTTGGGCGAAATCATTATTGCTGATTCTATAGTAAAAAAAGAGGCCAAGCAAAGAAATTCTTCCTATCATAAAGAGTTCAATTATTTATTTGTCCACGGATTGTTACACTTATTAGGATATCAGCACAGTAGTCTCCGATTAAGAAAAAAAATGGAGAAGCTGGAAAATCGTATCTTGAACAACTTAAAAACTTAAAAATGCCTTTGGTGAATTGGCAGACATTATCAAAAAGTTTTCGCTATGCTGGTAGAGGAATAAGGTACGCCTTTAAAAATGAGCAGAGTTTTCGATTTCAGTTGATAGCCAGTGTAGTAGTATTAACTATCATGTTCCTCTTTCCTCTTTCAAATTGGGAAAGAATTGTGTTGATTCTGTTGATCTTCATGGTTCTAGCTTTAGAACTGGTAAATACTACTTTTGAAAAAATGATCGATATTTTGAAACCCCGAGTGCATTTTTATGCCGAAGTAGTTAAGGATTTAATGGCCGCCGTAGTGTTAATTGCCTCTTTAGGCGCCTTGATTATTGGACTTTATATTTTTCTGCCCTATTTTTTCTGATTCCTGCCAAAGGCGGACAAGATGGCGAATTCTAGGCTACTGTGCTCGAAAGAGTTCTAAGATACGCCTTGACTACCCAGAGTTCTTTACTTGCAGTATTTTTTTGTTATAGGTATAATTAAAATAATTAGCAATTGATCCTGAATACAAAATTTACTCAACCTTAATTATTAGTAGCAAAAAATAAAATGGCTCAAGTGCAAGTAGTAACCGGGCTAGACGTTGGCTCCAATATGGTTCGGGTGGTAGTGGGGCAGAAGATTGAACATGATGACAAAATGCATATTTTAGGAATTGCCGAAGCACCCTCCGAAGGAATTAGTAAGGGGGTGATTAACAGCATTGAGGATGCTGTTTCTAGTATTTCCTCTTGTTTGGAGAAGGCGGAGCGAATGACCGGCATTCCCATTGAGCATGCCTACGTAGGAATAAGCGGTTCTCATATTATTTCTCAAGACAGTCATGGGGTGGTAGCGGTTGCCAAAGCGGATGGAGAGATCAAGGAGGATGATGTGGAGCGGGCGATTGAGGCGGCACAAACAGTGGCTACTCCTCCTAATTATGAAATTTTGCATGTTATTCCCCGCAGCTTCACTGTTGACAGCCAGCGAGGAATAAAGGATCCAATTGGAATGACTGGGATTAGGCTAGAAGTAGATGCCCAGATAATCCTGGGCCTTTCTTCTCAAATCAAGAACCTTACCAAATGCATTTATCGCACCAGTGTTGATGTCGATGATCTAGTGCTAGGAGTATTGGCGGCCTCGGAATGTATCTTAACTAAGCGTCAAAGGGAACTAGGGGTAGCAGTATTAAATATAGGGGCGGCGACCTCCAGTTTATTAGTTTTAGAGGAAGGGGACGTTATTCATACAGCGGTGCTGCCGATCGGCTCGGGGCATATTACCAATGATATTGCCATTGGTCTTCGAACCTCTATCGATGTCGCCGAGAAAGTAAAACTGGAATACGGGTCTTCCTTGCCTAAAGAAATTCATAAGCGGGAGGAAATTGATCTAAGTGAGGTTTCTGCTCAAGAAAGCGGAAGGGTTTCTCAAAAGCACGTTGCAGAAATAATCGAAGCAAGGCTAGAGGAAATCTTTAGTATGGTAGAGAAAGAACTTAAAAAGATAAACCGCAGCGGGTTATTACCCGCCGGAGTAGTACTTACCGGCGGCGGAGCAAAGTTACCCGGTATTGTGGAAACAGCCAAATCCATTTTTAGACTTCCCTGCCATATTGGTTATCCTTTAGAAGTGATCACCGCCATTGACAAAATAAATGACCCGACCTTTACCACAGCGATTGGTCTAGTGCTTTGGGGATCAGAGTTAAGCCCTAAAATATCCCGGATGTCTTTAAAGGGATTTTCTTCAGTAAAAGAGGTCACTGGTAAAATGAAAAAATGGTTTAAATCCCTAATGCCTTGATGAATAAATTTTGTGTTCACCGTCAATTTGAGCTACTTGCCAAATAATTTTTAAACCATTACAATTATTTTAGGATAAAATAATAACTTTTAAAGCAATTTTATGGAAATTAAACCAGATATCGAGACATTTGCCAAAATAAAAGTATTAGGAGTAGGAGGAAGTGGCGGAGCAGCAATCAATCGAATGGTTTCTTCCAAAATCAAGGGAATTGATTTTATTGCCATTAATACCGATGCTCAAGCGCTGCACCATTCTCAAGCAACTGCTAAAATTCACATTGGAAAAAACACCACTCGCGGTTTAGGAGCCGGCATGGATCCGGAACTGGGCCAAAAGGCGGCTGAGGAAAACCGCGAAGAATTATCCGAGCTTTTAAAGGGTTCGGATATGGTTTTTATTACCTGTGGATTAGGCGGCGGAACAGGCACGGGAGCATCACCAATCATTGCTGATATCGCCAAAGAGGTCGGGGCCCTAACGGTGGCTGTGATAACCAAGCCTTTTGCCTTTGAAGGAGAACAGAGAAGATCGATTGCCGAAAGCGGCTTAAGAGATCTGGCTGATCGGGTAGATTCTACAATTACTATTCCTAATGATCGCATTTTGCAGATTATTGACAAAAAAACATCTCTATTGGAAGCGTTTGGGATAGTAGACGATGTATTGCGGCAGGGCGTGCAGGGAATTTCCGATTTAATAACTGTTCCGGGTTTGATTAACGTTGATTTTGCCGATGTTAAAGCGATTATGGAGAATACCGGTTCCGCTCTGATGGGCATTGGAAGCGCCAGTGGCGAAAATAGAGCAATAGAGGCAGCAAAGGCCGCAATTGACAGTCCTTTACTGGAATTAAATATTGATGGTGCAAAAGGTATTTTATTTACGGTAACAGGTGGTCCGGATCTAGGAATGCACGAAGTCAACGAAGCAGCTAAAATTATCACCGAGTCTGCTGATCCTAACGCTAAGGTGATATTTGGATCAGTAATTGACGAAGATTTAGAAGATGAAGTAAGAATTACCGTGATTGCCACGGGATTTGGAGAGGGGGCGAAAGCCAAGACAATAAAAAGAGAAACGGTGCTGCCTTCCGAAGACATAAATGTTTTTGGCCGCATCGAAGAGCCGATTGTTGCTGCCCCTTCTGTGCCAGCCGCGAGCCGTGGCTCAGTGAAAGAAGAAAAGAAATCCGTGAGCAAAAAAGAAGAGGAGGATCTGGAAATCCCCGCCTTCATTCGCAAGAAAATGATGTAAAATTAATATTTAAGAAGGCGCGAATACGCATTCGCGCCTTCTTTGTTTTTCGTAAAGCATATTGCTATACTTAAAAGCATGAATCCCGTTAGAGAAAAGCAAATGTTTTACACATAACATTATGCAAAGCTTAAAAAACAAACATTGGTATACTGGTTGCACTAACAATCTACGGAAGCGCTTTAGAGAACACAATAATAACTTAATATTATCTATTAAAGGTCGAGGTCCTTTCGTTCTAATTTATTATGAAGCGTGTTTAAACAAAGATGATGCTTTTGCTCGCCCCGCTTGGAGGCAAGGCCTCTAACGGAGCCAGAGAAAGATACCTAAAATCAGGTATGGGCCCCGTTAGAAATTTAAATGATTTTCTGTTAAAAATTTCTAACGGGGTGGGCAAAAGATATTTAAAAAATCGTCTAAAGCGCTTCCTTTCTCTAACGGGATGAAAGTAGCGTTTTTCACCAATAATTATCTTCCCCGAATCAGCGGTGTCGCTAATTCCGTTGAATTTCTAAGAAAATCGCTAGAAGAATTAGGAATAGAGGTGTTTGTTTTTGCGCCAAGCTATGAAATTAACGATTACCCTTCTAGTCAAGAGCGGATAATCAGAATCCGTTCCTTAAGATTCTGGTGGCTAAAAAGATTTGCGTTTCCACTGCCTTTTTTTAACATCCAAAAAATAAATCGGGTACTATCTCGCATCCAGCCGGACATTATCCATTTTCACCAGCCTTTTTTACTGGGCCGGCTGGCTCTAAAATGGGCAATTAAATCTAGAGTGCCGGTGGTTTTCACTTATCACTCTCTTTATGAAGAGTATGTCCATTATTTTCCTTTCCATCAAAAAATATGCAAAAAAATGGCCAGTTACTACACGGTGGATAGCGCTAACAAAAGCAATTTAATTATTTGTCCCACCGAACAAGTCGCTGATTATCTGCGTGCGAAGGGGGTAAGTAATAGAATAGTGGTAGTACCAACCGGGATAGACTTTAATTGTTACGGTCAACGCTTTACCGAGAAGCAACTAAGGGAGTTTAAGCAAACTCTCGGGATTACTACCGACAATAAAATCTTGCTTTACGTAGGGAGAATGGTTAAAGAAAAAAACATCCAATTTTTATTGAGAGCGGCGGAAAAGATTCTAAAGCAGAGAAAAGACATGATATTAATTATGGTGGGAGACGGCACTCTTCTAAGTTCCTATTGCCGATTCGCTCAAAAGATGAGAATTGATAAACAGATAATCTGGACCGGTTCTCAGCCGCCGGAAAAACTCCCCTGGTTTTACCAAATTGCTGATCTGTTTCTTTTCCCATCCAAAACCGATACGCAGGCGATCGTGCTTTACGAAGCGTTAGCCAGCGGTCTGCCGGTGATTGCCGTTGCTTCTTTGGCCAGCAAAGCGATTGTTAAAAACGGTGATAATGGTTTTCTATCTAGTGATGATTTGGGAGAATTTTCCCGGGCAGTAATCAATAATTTATCTTTCAAACAAAAAAAGCCCATTTTTCTAGAACAAAAGAAATATACCCCGTCCGAAATCGCTCTCTTTGTTTATCAGCTTTATCAGAAAGTAATTTCAGAGTATTCCTTTGCCAAAAAATATCATTCGGTAAGCTATAAAACTAATGAATCAGTCTGATAACAAACCAGTCCCTCTTTTAGCGGCAAAGGCAGTTCCCAACCTGATCACTTTCTCTCGGCTGGCGCTTTTCTGGCCGATGATTTTAGCTCTTCAAAGCAAGAATTATGGGGTACTATTTTTTTGGATAGCACTTTTTTTTCTATTGGATAACTTAGACGGCCATCTTGCCAGAAAGCTCCAAGCGGAGAGTAATTTTGGCAGGTTATTTGATTCTTTTGTGGATAAAACAGTTTTCTTAGTGTTGGTGATCTTCGCTTTTTATTTTCAGATTATCCCTTTTTATCTCTTTATTGCTGTTTTGTTGATTAATATTATCCAACTATCCTTTTCTTTCTGGATTGTCTTTTCCTATGAAAGAAAAGAACTGCCCAGGACGTATTTATCATTAATAGGAGGTGGTATTTTTTTCTTAAGCCTGTTTTTAAGGGGAGTTTTCGCTGATTTGACTTATTGCTTGGTGATCATCCTTTATTTTAACCATCTCTATTACTACGGAAAACAGATCTGGCTAATTAAGGCGGATAAGTCTATGTTTTCGAGGAAAATCCGTAAGATAAAAGAAGCGGCAGCAAAAATTCCCGCTTTAAGAAAAATATCCCAATACGTTTTTTTAAAACTGAAAAGAAGGAACGAGCTTAATTCGCATCCCGTCCAAATAGCAACGGCTGCCAATCTTGTTACCATTACTCGTTTATTGCTTATACCCCCGCTGATTTATTATTATTGGCAGCAAGTAACCGCCGGCTGGATTATTCTTTTAGTAATTTTCGTGGGAGCCGATTTTTTAGACGGAGCGCTGGCGCGGCGTTTTAACCAAGTGAGCCAGATCGGAAAAATAATGGATGCCGTTGTCGACAAAGTACTGTTCTCTTCTTTTCTGCTAGTATGGCTATTTCAGGGATTATTGCCCGTTTGGCTGTTTGGATTCATAATAATGCGGGTACTACTAATTCTATTGATGGCCGGAGTAATTTGGCTCACCCCGTTACTTGAATGCCCGGAAGTCTTGACACGGGGTGATCATAGTTGTCGATCGTACTTGCCACAGGGTATAACGTCCTGTAATCAAGTAACGGGGCTCACGATAAAAAAACCATTGCCCCTATCTTATTTTAGTTTTATTTCCATTGTATCTCTTCTCTTTTTTATCTACGGACAGAATAACTTTTGGTTAGTGCTCGCCATCTTATTTACTTGGCAATTGATTGTTAATTACTGGCATCAAGGAATAGTAAGCTTGATAAATAAAAAAGTAGTCGTATAATAATATTTAGACTATCTTAGAATTAAAATGAATAAAATTAAAGAAATGTTAGATTTCAACAAAAAATCATTCAAGAGTTATATTATTATTTCCATAGTAATTAGTTTCTTAATTGGTGGAATTTCCGGCGCTTTTTTTGGTATGATTGGGGGAAGTTTAATTACTCCTTCGATTAAGGATTTCTTGAGACTTCCCACTATCTCAAACAGCGATAATACCGGTTCTACTATTAAAAATGTAACTGTTAAGGAAGAGTCCGCCACGATTGATGTTGTTAATAAAGTAAGCCCGGCCGTGGTGAGCATAGTGGCCACCCAGGATCTGAGCAAGTTGTACCAGCAGAATAGTTTTTATCCGTTTAATGATTTTTTCGGCTTTGGCTCGCCTAATCAGCAGCAGCCTTCGGGAAAGCAAGAGGTATCCAGCGGAACCGGTTTCATTGTTTCTCCCGACGGAATGATTGTGACTAACAAACACGTGGTTTCTATATCAGATGCCGAATATTCTGTGCTGACCAATGATGGCAATAGATATGATGCCAAAATAGTAGCCACTGATCCTTTAAACGATGTCGCTGTTCTAGACATTGATGCTAATAACCTTCCTATTGCCACCTTAGGCGATTCCGATGGTATTCAGATCGGACAGACGGTCATTACCATTGGAAACAGTTTGGGGGAATACACTAATACCGTTACCAAAGGAGTGATTAGCGGAATTGACCGAACGATAACCGCCAGTGGGCAAAATTCCAGCGAAACTTTGGAAGGAGTAATTCAAACCGATGCTTCGATCAACCCCGGTAATTCAGGCGGTCCTTTAATTGATTTGGATGGCAGTGTTATTGGGATCAATACCGCGATTGATCAACAAGGAGAATCTATTGGTTTCGCTATTCCGATTAACGAAGTAAAAACAGTGGTGGATAGCGTTAATAAATATGGTAAAGTCGTAAGGCCTGTTTTAGGAGTACGCTATATTCTTGTTACTCCAGCCTTAAAAGAACAAAACAATCTTAGCGTTGATTACGGAGCGCTAGTAGTAAAAGGGCAGTCAGGAGCTTTGGCCGTTGTTCTGGGAAGCGCCGCCGATAAAGCGGGAATTGAAGAGAACGACATCATCCTTGAAATTGATGGCCAAAAAATAGACCAAAATCACAGCCTAGCGGGAATAATTAGAAAATATAAGCCGGGTGACGCAGTAACTTTAAAAATTCTCCACGACGGAAAAGAGAAAACCGCTCAGGCTACTTTAATGGAATATCAAGAAAACTCTAGTTAAAAAGTTGGAGGTATCCGAATCGAAATATCTTTAGGATTGCTTTTCAAAGACAATAATCGGTAGGTGGAAATTATTTTCCACCTACATTAAGATTGCTAAAAACAGCAACTCTTGTTAAAATCATCTTATGCGCGAAGTTATTGAAGAGATTATCAAACTGAAGGAAAAAATTTCCAAAATATGGAGGTTTCTTTGACCTTGCTGAATCAAAAGCTCAGATCAAAGCGTTGGAATACGAAATGAACCAGCCCGAATTCTGGAAAAACCAGTCCCGAGCCAAAAAAGTCAGCCAGAAGCTGGATGACTTAAAAAAGGAAGTGTCAGCTTGGGAAAAACTACAGCAGGAAACGACGGAGCTATTAGAAATCGCTCAATTAGACGAGGCGGACCAGGATGTTAATTTAAGAAAAGAAGCCGAGACTAAGCTCCAAGAGCTCCAAAAAAAGTACGAGCAACTGGAGTTTTTTACTTTACTAGATGAAGAGTATGATCGCAATGATGCCATTTTCTCCATTCACGCCGGCACCGGCGGGGTAGACGCCCAAGACTGGACCGCCATGCTTTTAAGAATGTATCTCCGCTTCTGTGAAAGAAAAGGGTTTAAAACCAGAATTGTACAGGAAAGCCGCGGGCAGGAGGCCGGAATCAAAAGCGTCACGGTGCTGGTCCAAGGAACCTGGGCTTATGGCTATTTGAAAGCCGAGGCGGGCGTGCATCGACTGGTTCGCATTTCTCCTTTTGATGCCGAAAAAATGCGGCACACCTCTTTTGCCCTTTTAGAGGTATTGCCTGATCTGGGAGATTTAAAAAGTATTGAGCTTAAGGAAGAAGATTTAAAAATAGATACTTTCCGTTCTTCCGGCCACGGCGGCCAGAGCGTTAATACCACTGATTCGGCCGTTAGAATAACTCATAAGCCTACCGGAATAACGGTATCCTGCCAAAACGAACGTTCCCAGCTCCAGAATAAGGAATTCGCTCTAAAAATACTAAAGAGCAAGCTCCATCAATTGCGGCTTTCCCAACGCAAAAAAAAGCAGAATCAATTAAAAGGAGAAGCAATTTCTGCGGAATGGGGTAACCAGATCCGTTCTTACGTTCTCCATCCCTATAAAATGGTGAAAGATCATCGGACGAAATATGAAGTAAAAGAACCGGAAAAAGTACTCAATGGAGAAATTGATGAATTTATCGAAGCTTTCTTGCGAAAGGAAATTAGGAAGTAGGAAGTTAGCTTGTAGGAAGTTAACTTGCGGCTTGTAGATACCTAAATTCTACAAGCTACAAGCTAATTTCCTAACTTCCTAACAACATGTGCGGAATAGTAGGATACGTAGGAAAAAGACCGGCTAAATCCATCCTGTTAAACGGATTGAAAAAATTAGAATACCGCGGATACGACTCCGCAGGGATTGTTGTTTGTGACAAAGGTCAGCTTCATCTGAAAAAAACATTAGGCAAGATAGAGAATTTGGAAAATGCCATAAAAAACAAAGACTGGCAAGGAACTCTGGGAATGGCGCATACCCGTTGGGCGACCCACGGAAAACCGTCTGATCTTAATGCTCATCCGCATACTGATTGCAAGGAAGAGTTGGTCATTGTCCATAATGGAATAATTGAAAATTACCAAAAGCTGAAAGAAACACTTAAGAAAAAAGGCCATCAGTTCAAATCGGAAACTGATTCTGAAGTTATTGCCCATTTAATTGAAGAAAATTATCAGGGGGATCTAGTTGCGGCGGTCCGTCAGTCGCTCACCCGAATCGAAGGAACTTACGGCATAGCAGTAATCCATATTAAACACCCGGACGTTTTAGTTGCTGCCCGCAAAGGAAGCCCGGTCGTAATTGGTTTGAAGGAAGACGAGTACTTTGTTGCTTCCGATGTTACCCCTTTAATCAGCCATACCAAAGATGTAATTTATCTAGAAGACGGAGAAATAGCCGAAATTACCCCTTCTGGTTATCGCATTTCCACAATTAATAACGAAAAGAGAAGACCGGCAATAAACCATGTAGAATGGGAAATTGCCGAAGCGGAAAAGCAAGGATACGACCATTATATGCTGAAGGAGATTTTTGAAGAGCCGGATGCGGCTCGAAATGCCATGCTCGGCCGGGTAATTCCCGAGGAAGGACTGGCCCATTTAGGGGGCCTGAACATGAGCGATGATCAGATGCGGGAAGTGAAACGTATTGTCATTGTCGCCTGCGGATCCGCCCTTTACGCCGCCCGGGCAGGAGAATACATGATTGAAAGATATGCCGATATCCCGGTGGAAGTAGAATATGCCTCTGAATTCCGCTATCGCGATCCGGTAATCGATCAGGGGACTTTAGTGTTTGCTATTAGTCAATCTGGTGAAACGGCCGATACTTTGGCGGCGATGAAAGAAACCAAGCGCAAAGGAGCGCGGGTGTTGGGGATTGTGAATGTGGTTGGTTCTACTGTTGCTCGGGAATCGGATGGCGGTACCTATATCCACGCTGGCCCAGAAATAGGAGTGGCTTCCACTAAAGCGTTTACCGGCCAATTAACAGTACTGGCAATTCTGGCTTTACAGTTTGGAAGATTAAAAAACATGTCCTTTTCCACCGGCCAGAAATTAGTTAAGGAATTAAAAGCGATTCCCCAAAAGATAGAGTCAATTCTGGAGCAGAACGAAACCATTAAACGGTTGGCTCAAACTTATACTCAATACAAGAATTTCTTTTTCTTGGGGAGAGGAGCAAACTATCCTATCGCTTTAGAGGGCGCTTTAAAATTAAAGGAGGTGTCCTATTTGCATGCCGAAGCTTATCCCATGGCCGAACTGAAGCACGGTCCGATCGCCTTAATTGATCAAAATTTTCCCTCTTTTGTCATTGTTCCCAAAGACAGTTATTACGAAAAAAACATTAGCAATGTGGAAGAAATCAGAGCCCGGGAGGGAAGAATGATTGCCGTTGCCACCGAAGGGGATTCTAATATTGGTAATTTAGTTAATGAAGTGATTTACGTTCCCAAGACTCTGGATTTACTTATTCCGCTTTTAACAGTAGTCCCTCTGCATTTATTTGCTTATCATCTAGCGGTTGCTTTAGGGCGAGATGTAGACAAGCCCCGCAATTTAGCCAAGTCGGTGACGGTGGAATAATGTAAACAAAGCTTAAGCCTTGGGTGGTAATGCTGAAGCATTATAAACCGAGTCGTTTAGCTTAGTGAAAATAATTTGGTATATAAAACTTTAGTTTTGTCCTCAAAAGCTTAAGCTTTACATCCCAGAGTTCAAGTGCTACAATTGAATTAATTGATAATATAGTTTGGGCGTCCTCAAAACCTGAGGACTTTTTTGATGTCAAAATCCAAAATATTCCAATTCAGCTTACTAAGTTTTATCCTGGGCGTAGGCGGAGCTAAGTTTATTCGTCCGGTTGATTATTTTATTTTTTTTGCTGCTGCTGTTTTTATTCTCATTTTGCTAGTGGTCGGATTTTCCAACAGCAAAATAAGAACAATTAGTTTTTGTACCCTAAGCTTAATCCTCGGCTTTTGGTGTTTTTGGAATTCCGAACCAGTAATTACTCCTCAGCAGATCGCTTATTACAATAATCAGCAGGTAACATTCAAAGGTACAATCAAAGCCAGTCCGGATGTGCGTCCCGACCATACAAAATTAACAATCGGCACAGAGGAGATAGAAATAAAACATAGGATGATGGAAGTCAAGGGGGATGTGCTAGTCAATACTTCCTTATATCCTGAATACCAATATGGCGATCAGCTAAGAGTCAGCTGTCATTTAGAGCGGCCAGAAAAAATAGAAGACTTCTCGTATGATCTTTATTTAGCGCGCTATAACATCTATTCTTTATGCTATCGTCCCCAAATAGAATTATTAGCCAAAAACCAGGGAAACCCGTTATTGGCGACCATTTTAGGCTTTAAAGGCCGAATTCAATCCATTTTTAACCAAACTATCTCTGCTCCTCAAGTATCCATTCTATCGGCGATGATTTTAGGGAATCGCCGGAGCATTCCCCAGGAAGTAACCGAAGATTTTCGTAAAGCCGGAACCTCCCACATCATTGCCATTTCCGGAATGCACATTACCATTATTTCCGGCCTGCTAATGCAGTTTGGCATTGGTTTGGGTATTTCCCGGCGCAGGACTTTTTATTTAGCCAGCCTAGTTTTAATAATATATGTGATTCTGGTCGGGATGCCAGCTTCTGCTATCCGGGCCGCCACCATGGGATTGCTGGCGCTTTTTTCTCAAATCATTGGTCGGCTTTCACGCTCTCTTAATCCCTTGCTTTTTGTTGCCTCCCTCATGATTTTAATCAATCCCAAGATTTTAGTGTCCGATATCGGATTCCAGCTTTCCTTTCTGGCGGTGTTGGGCATTATTTACCTTTCTCCTTTTTTTCAGAAATTGTTTAGCTGGTTGCCTAATTTTTTCCAGATCCGAAATTCTGCTTCCATGACCATGGCGGCTTACCTAATGACCTTGCCGCTGATTGTTTACAGTTTTGGCAATCTATCTTTGGTGGCCATTGTTGTTAACGTTCTAGTTTTGCCCATAGTCCCTTTAATAATGATGAGCGGGTTGCTGACCGGAATCTTAGGAATTATTTTTTTGCCGTTGGGTAGAATCGCCGGGTGGCTCACCTGGATGTTCTTAAGTTATCTGATCTCGGTGATTAAATTTTTTGTTCAGTTTGATTTTGCTTCCCTAGCGATTAAAAAAACGTCTTGGTTGGTTCTAATCGGATCTTACTTGGTTATCGCTTTAGCGGTCAGGATGATTTTTAGAAAGAAAAGCCCCGCCGATAGAAGCGGGGCAATCCTAATTCAGAAATAATTGCAGTTCTATTATCGCACCTTGAATTTTTTATCCAGGACATCTAAACGTTCGGTGATTCCTCCGTATTCCAATTCTTCCATATGAAGCATGGCCGGCCCAGAGAATCCTTGCTCTCTGATATCGGTTGCTTTTCGAGACACTTTATTTCTAATGTAGTCCCAATAAGGGTGATTAAACACATCAGCTGGTTCGGTTAAGCGTCCATCATGAACACAAAATGCTGCTCCAGAAACTAGCGGCGGGCCATCAAAAAAGGATGTCGGAGTATTCAGGGCCACGGGCATCAATGGTCCATTGTGAGATCCTCTCATGAAGCCAGCCACGAAATGGCCAATCTGGTAAGGAGAAAGTACTTCCCCAGTTGCGGGAAAAGCGCCTTGGGTCCGAACTAGACAGATCGGATCATCTTTGCCGGTGTAAGTGCCGGCGACATTATGCAATCGAGTAGTAGAAACCGAAACTACAATGTCATTATCCGCTCGGGAATGAATGCTTTCTACGACAAATCGCTGGTTGTCTCTTAATAGCGCCACGATATTGTAAATATCTTCCGGGGCGTTAAGTTCTATTATCCGATCCCCTTTGATGTAAGAAACATCCATAATCGTGAATTTGAAACCAGCCTTCATTTTAGGGCTTAGCATCAAGCCGGCACAGTGCATGGGGTCTACAAAAGACAGATAAAGCGGCAGATTATAGGCCCCGGGATCCGTTTTGTCTGCGGCAAATAATATGAATGGTTCATTCTCTCTTTCTTCAATTTCCATTTCGGCAACAGCTGGCCCCAACCCTTTTACATTTCCGGAAAAAGCGTCCTTTAGAAGATCCTGCCCTGCCCCATAGAGCCCCTGTTCTTTGGCTACCTCGGTTGCTGCCTTAAAGGCGTCCCAGGCCAGTTTATGAATTTCTTCTGAATTGACGCCCTTCTGATGGGTAGTAAGAATGGCGATATCGTCGCCGGTGTAGCCAACATAATGATCAATTACAAATCCGCTGGCTACGTCAGAAACGTATTCTTTTACTCGTTCCAGCAGTCTTTGGCTGGGTTTAATATGGCCTCCGATGGAGCCGACGTCTGCTTTAATGGCGGTAATCGTGGTTTTCATATAAAAGCAAGTTAATTTTTAGGCTTTCTTATTATATCAAATTATGATTAGAAATATCAAATGAAAAAGCAATTGAAACTAATTTTAGTTCTAGGCATACTATTCACAATTTTGGCGGTGATTGTTGTATTTAATATCCAGGACAAGAAGTTGAAGGTGTATTTTTTAGATGTGGGACAAGGCGATTCCATTCTAATCCGAACACCTAATCACCAAGACATTTTAATTGACGGCGGTCCGAGTAGCGACGTAGTAAATAAAATCGGCCAGTATCTTCCTTTTTATGACCGCAATATTGAACTCGTAATTCTTACCCATGCCCACTCTGATCATGTGGTGGGACTAATTGAAGTTTTAAAGCGCTATCAGGTTGATCAAATATTGTATTCCGGACAGGTAAGTTACCAGTCAAGCGATTACCTTGCCTGGCTGGAGATTATTAGAAAAAAAGCGGTTCCTTTGCGATCGGTAAAATGTTGCGAGCAAATTTCCTTAGGGGAAAATCTGAACTTGGAAATTCTGTATCCCTTTGAGGATTTTTCCGGAAAAGAAGTAGAGGATCTTAATGACACTTCTGTTATTAACCGCTTAGTATTTCAGGAGGTAGAATTCTTATTCACCGGTGATGCGCCGGTTGAGGTAGAAGAAAAAATGATTGACCAAGGAGTAAATCTGGAGGCGGATGTTTTAAAGGTCGGACATCATGGCAGTAAATACTCCTCATCCTTAAAATTTCTTGATTTGGTGAATCCTAAATATGCCATTATTCAATCCGGTGAGGGAAATAAGTTTAGTCATCCTCATTTCAAGACCATAAATAATTTAAATAAACAGGGAATTGAAGTTTTAAGGAATGACCAGTGCGGGACAATTATTTTTGGAACAGATGGAGAAACGCTAGATATTAAAAGTGAAAGGTGTAAAATTTAATTGTAGGCGAAACGCCGGCGTTTCGCCTACAATGCTCTGCGGCTTTTCCATTTGAATTTAAACAGGTATGATACTTTTATGAAAGGTTCAACCCATACCGTAATCGGTGCCAACACCGTTTGGATCCTCACTTTGTTTTCCGGATTCTCCTGGAATCCGTTTTTAATTATCGCCGGCGCTTTAGGAGGTCTTTTACCAGATTTGGATGCCTCGGATTCCAAAATCAAACACCTGGAAATAGGTTACGGCAAAGGCCGAAATAGAATGGCAATCAAGCCGTTTTATCTGCCCAGCATGATTATTTCATCTTTATTTAAACATCGGGGCGTTTTGCACTCCCTTTTTGCAGTAATCCTGGTGGGATGGGGAAGTTATTTCCTTTTTCTTTTTTTAAGCCAATGGGTAAGTTTTTTAACTCAGGAATTTTGGTTGGTTCTGACTTTAGGATACCTAAGCCACTTAGTGGCAGATGGAATTACTAAGTATGGCGTTCCTGTCTTTTGGCCCTGGAATAGAAACATCCATCTGCTGCCAAGATTGCTGCGTTTCAGAATGGGTTCTTTTACTGAAACAATTATTTTTATTGTGCTGCTGTTTACTTTAGGATTGTTTGTTTTAAACAGTTATCAGAATTTAAATCTCTCGGAGCTCGTATTGGCTAATGGAGGTGGAAATATGATATACTAATCTACAAATTAATGAATCTTCAAGAAGTGCTCAAACAATCCTCTAATTTGGCAGGAAGTTCTCCAACGCCTCATAGAAAAAAATGGTTTTCAAAATGGTGGGTTATTTTAATATTTGTAATTCTGTTTATCTTACTTGTTTTAGCAGTCGCGCTTTCCTTTGCGGTATATGATGAAATCAAAAATATGGATAAACCGACTGGGATTGATTTAACAAACCAACCGATAGTGCCAGTAAGCGCTGACGATGATCCTTCCCGAGGACCAGAAGATGCCAAAGTAATAATTATTGCTTTTGAGGATTTTGAGTGTTCTTATTGCGAAGAGTCTTATCCAGTTATTAAAGAATTGCTATTAACCTATAAAAACCAGATTCGTTTTGTGTTCCGCGATTTTCCAGCGTTGGAGAATTCTCAAAAAGTGCACGAAGCAGCAGAATGTACGGATGATCAAGGTAGATTCTGGGCAATGTACGACAAAATATTTGAAAATCAAGACAACCTTACAGTTTTAGACCTAAAAAATTATGCCGAAGAAATTGGCCTGGATGCTGTCTCTTTTGCTGATTGCTTGGATAGCGGCAAATATGAAAAAGAGGTGCAAAAAGATTTAACAGACGGCTTTGTGGCCGGAGTGAGCGGAACACCGACTTGGTTTATCAACGGCAGGAAATTTGCGGGAGCGATACCCTTAGAGACATTTAAGCAGATCATTGACCATTATCTTAAGGAATAACGAATAGTTGTTGCCTCTTTGAGAAAAATAATTTATAGTTTCATTAAGATCTAATCTAAAATTGATTCTATGTTGTAAGTTTCTTAGAAAAAAGTTATCGCCGGAAAAAACTCTTTTTTATTTCGACTAGCGAGGAACAAAATGATCCCGCCTTGGCGGGACATTTTGGCCGAGCGACGTCGAAACATAGGGTAAATAACCCTCAACTTGCCGCGTTTCCTTTTAATCCTACCAGCCCCGGAGTCAATGCCCTTTATTATTAACATAGAATCAATGAAATTTTCTTTAACAATTGAAGATAAGACCAATATTCTTCTGGCAATCTTTGTTGCGGCCTTAGTGGCGGCTAATCTTTTAGGGTCAAAAATTACTGAATTATTTGGAATCAGGACCTCGGTTGGTATTTTAGCTTATCCTATCACCTTTTTAATCACTGACATTATTGCTGAAGTGCAGGGAAGGAGCAAAGCCCGATCGTTTATTCTAGCTGGTTTTGTTGCTCTAATTCTAACGTTGGTTTTAACCGTTATTTCCGTTAAAATGCCGCCTTATAAAAATTTTGAATACAATACAGGCTACAGCGCAATATTCTCGAATTCCATTAGAATGATAATTGGTAGCATTACCGCTTTCGTACTTTCGCAGTTGCACGATGTTTGGGCCTTTCATTTTTGGAAAGAAAAAACCAAAAATAAATTTCTTTGGCTAAGAAACAATTTTTCAACGATAGTCAGTCAGTTTATTGACACTACCGTTTTTATGTTTATTGCTTTTTATCTAGTGACTCCCAAATATACCGTTCCTTTTATTTTCTCTTTAATTATTCCATATTGGTTTTTAAAGGTTGTTTTTGCTCTTTGTGATACGCCTTTTGTCTATATGGGCGTTAAATTCCTGAAAACCAAAAATAATTTGACCCCTCGGCTACGCTCAGGGCGAAACGAGCTTCTAAACATAGATGATAAATAAAGCAAACCTCAGGTTTCCTATTGGAATTTAACGTAGAGTTTGACAAAAATAGAAAAACCATTATCCTAAAAGAGTTAATTGTCTGCAACTGATTGATCTCAAGTGCGTGCAAGAACGACTTTCGATACTTGACCATCAGTATTTATTCTTAAAGATTGACAAATATTTAATTGGTGTTTAACCTTTCCTTAAGGAAAGAAATTATTATTGCGAAAGGAGGTGATCTAATGGACGATGAAATGCAAACTACTGGTGAAGAAACAACTGAACCTACTGAACCTACTGAACCTACGGAAGGTACCGAAGAAGGAGGAGAAACAGAAGAACAACAATAAATTTAACAACAAAACGGCTCCGTTGAAAAACAGAGTCGTTTTTTTATTTCTGATTTTGCGCTACGGTTGACTTTTTTAAAAGAATGATTAAAATAAACTATCAAGTATGAAGCGGACTTAATATCAATGCACATTAAAAACGAAAGGATAAAAGAAAATGTTGCCAAAAAGAGTATTCTTAGACCAATTGCCATCCGGGCAGATTCCAACCTTGATGGTCAACTTTCAGGAAAATAGAAGGGAATTGGTTGATACATTAGCTATTACCATGGTAGCTGTGTATTTAGCTCAACTTCACCGAAATTGGGGAATAATGTGGGGAGCTGGTATACAAAAAGCACTTGATTTTATTAGATCAAGAGTGTACGAACACGAAATTGAGGGGTTCAAACTTTGGCATTTCAACGGCTTCTATGCCCCAGACTGGGAGGATACAAGTTTTGCAGTATTTCTTTTAATGAAGAATGGGCTATTAAAGATTGCTCAATTGGAATCGCTAAGAGCTCTTCTGCTGAACAATACCACCCAGCAAGGCACAGGAATTTGGGTAAAAGATCCTTACTCCTCGGACAATGCTCAGAATAATCACTGGGATCCCACTTCAGGCCTTAATATTTTGCGCCTGCATTACCTACTGGAGAGTGATAAATTAAAAAGAAGAAGGGTCGAAGCATTTATTCAACAGAACCTTACATTGGAACGGTTTTGGGGAGCGACGCTTTATTATACACCTCCAGTTGCAGCCTTCTTTGCCAGAAGACTGGCGGAAGATTTTCCTGTTTCAACAGATGCAATTGCGCCAGCTTTGCTTTCTTTCCATCAAGCGGTAGTTAAGGCGATTAGCAGGGGATATCTAGATGCCACACCTTTCGAGAAGACCTTAGTAGGTCTCCCTACCGGAGAGAATGATGATGGTTTAATTTTCCATCATGGAAGAAGAACGGTTATCTGGTATGGGAGCCCAACATTGCATACATTAGCAAGAATAGTCCTTGAATAACCTTAAAGTATAAGCCCCTTGCGAATTTTCGCACGGGGTTTTTTCTTTTTCAAAAAAATCTTTCCAAGGGGTTTACAAACAGAGCGTGTTCCTTTATACTATAAAAACAAAGAAAATTTACTTAAATATTTAAAGGTAGAAAAATGGAAGACAACCAAGAACAAAAAACCTCTAAAGAATTTTTAGGAGGAATGTCGCCAAAAGCCAGTTTTATTCTGGGCTTAGCGGTGGGAATAGCTATTCTAAGCTTAGCTGGTTTTATTACCTTATTAGTTACCTCCAATAATGGGACGGATAGCAAGGTAGCGGGTACTTCTCAAGATCATATCAGAGGCGACCAGAATGCTTCGGTTACCTTAGTGGAATTTTCTGACTTCCAGTGCCCTTATTGCTCTAGGCTTGAACCGACGCTTAGTGCCTTACTTGATGAATACAAAGGTAAGATCCGCCTGATTTATAAACATTTTCCTTTAACTTCAATTCATGATCAGGCCGAGCCAGCCGCCGAAGCATCAGAATGCGCAGCGGATCAAGGTAAGTTTTGGGAGTTTCACGATGCTTTATACGATGACCAGTCTAAACTGGCTGATGGCTATTATTCGGAACTAGCTTCTCAATTAGGTCTTAATAAATCTAAGTTTGACGATTGTCTTAATTCCGGAAAATATAAACAGAAGGTTGCCGACAATTCTGCTGAAGCACAGGCCGCCGGCGCTCAAGGAACTCCTTACACCGTGGTGGTTGATTCTAAAGGTAAAACAGTACCGTTAAACGGAGCAGTGTCTCAAAGTAACTTCGAGACAGTTATTAATCAGGCACTAGGCGGAGAGTAAAAAAATTTTATTTAGTCTTCTGTTTCTGTTAGACAAATGATTCCCTATTTTCAAATTACCGAGTTTTCCATTGGCCCAGTTTCTTTTCAGGCCTGGGGAACAATGGTTGCGCTGGGTCTGTTGGCAGGAATTTTTATTGCCTATCAGGAAACTAAACGAAGAAAGCGAGATCCTAATCGAATTCTCGATTTAAGCTTTTGGATTATCTTAAGTTCTTTTTTAGGAGCAAGAATTTTCTATGTTATTGGTAATCTCGATCTTTATCTAAAGAATCCCATTAGCATTTTTAAAATCTGGGAAGGAGGAATGACTATTTTTGGTGGTTTGGTCGGTGCTCTGATTGCCTATCTCATTTTTCTCAAGAAGAAAAAAATTTACTTTTGGGATTTAGCTGATCCAATTGTTTTTGCTCTTCCCTTTGGTATTTTTTTAGGACGAATCGGTTGCTTTCTCATCCACGACCATATCGGTAAGATTACCACCGTTCCCTGGGGCATTCAGTACTTAGATGGAACTATCCGGCACGAGACCACATTATATAACGGTTTGAGCGCATTAGTGCTTTTTATAATCTTCCTTGTTTTAAGAAGATTCCCTTGGTCTCAGAAAAAAGGATTTTACGTAGCTTCTTTTATGATTTGGTACGGGATAAGCCGTTTTATTACCGATTTTTTCCGCGCGGAAGATCTCCCTATTTCCGACCACCGCTGGTTAGGGTTAACGATTAATCAATATGTTTCCATTTTACTTTTTTTAGGAGGAATTTGCCTCTTTAAAAAATTATTGATTCGACAAAAACAAACTAATGAACAAGAAAACTAAAATTATCATCGGTTTAGTAGGAGGGGTAATTATCGTGATTATGGTTATTTGGGGTTTAAGTGCTGGTTCCGAAGCTTACAACAACGTTAATGCGCCAAGACCATTTAAAGGGAATCAGGAGGCCAAGGTAATTTTGACGGAATTTTCCGATTTCCAATGCCCCGCCTGTAAAAACGCCAAACTGCTGGTGGATGGATTAATGGAAAAATATGCTGATCAAATCAAGCTTGAATACAAATATCTTCCCCTGGTTGTTCTCCACCCCAACGCCTATAACGCTGCTTTAGCGGCAGAATGTGCCAATGACCAAGGGAAATTTTGGGAAATGTATGATTTGTTGTTTGCTAATCAAAATAATTTAACAAAAAGCGATTTAAAACTCTATGCTAGTCAAATGGATGGCCTTAATGCCGACTCTTTCAATATTTGTCTAGATACCAAAGCCAAAAAGAACGTAATCGATGCTGATCTAAATGAAGCGGCGGCCAAAGGAATCAATGCGACTCCCACTTTTTTTCTGAACGGAAGAGAAGTGGAAGATTACGGTGAGCTAGATAATCTCATTCAGAATTTACTTTAATTTATTAGTAAGTTTTAACTAAAACCATGGGTTATTTAAAACGACATTCATTCTTTATCTTATTGGTACTTTTCAGCGGTGTCCTTTTTATGGTTCCTTTGTTAGGACAGGCCGCTTATGGTGACGCCGCCACTTTTGTAGGAAAAATATATGATGGTGATGGCGGGCAGGCGTTGAACGCTTATTTTGATTTCCCCGAAGATATTACCGTGGACAACTCGGGGAATTTTTATCTTGCTGATACTTATAACAATGTAGTTAGAAAAATAGCCGCAAACGGAAAAGTATCTACGGTGGCCGGCAGCGGTTCTTATGGTGATAAAACAGGCAGTGCTTCCCAGGCGGAATTCGCCCTTCTAAAAGGAGTGGCGGTTGATGATTCGGGGAACGTGTATGTAGCGGATACCGCCAATAATAAAGTCAAAAAGGTCAAATCTAGCGGATCGGTAGAGACCTTGGTATCTAACGGATTAAATGGTCCCGAGGGAGTGGCGGTATTCGGATCAATTCTTTATATCGCTGACACCGGAAACAATGCCCTTAAAAAAGTGTCTATCAGCGGCGGATCGGTGACTACTGTTACTTCTTCCTTGAACCATCCCAAAAAAATCGCCATTAATTCTAACGGCAGTAGCATCTATGTGGCCAACAGCGGAAATTACAAAGTGGTTAAAGTCAATTCCAGTACTGGCTCGGTTAGTTTGGTAGCCGGTTCCGGCAGCCCGGGTTATCAAGAAGGAACCGGCGCTCAAGCCAAATTTGAAAACATCTGGGGAGTGACGCTGGTAGATGATAATACTTTGTTTATATCAGATGGTGACGGATACTCCGATGTAATAAGGGAAATCGATCTAACCACCAATGCCACCTCGCTTTTCGCTTCTGACACTAATATGGCCTCAATTAATTATCCCTCCGGTCTGGTATCTTATGGTAATTATATTTACGTGGCTAATCAAGGAATCGGGACAATCGAGAAATTCAATAATATCTCGGAAGACCTGGAAAGGGGAGCCAGCGAAAAGTTTGCCGGCGCAGAAAGGTTCGGCAATCGCAACGGATCAGCAGCTAGCGCCCTTTTTGGCCGCCCTTATGATTTAGTAATGACTTCTGATCGAACTTATATCTACGTTGCCGATAATAATAAGATTAGAAGAATAACTCGTGCTACTGGTCAGGTGTCTCACGTTATCGGACATAGCGTAGACAATTACCGTGAAGGAACCGATCAGAATCCGGCTGTCCGCTTCAGCACCATTCAGGGAATTGCGGTCAATTCAGACGGTACCGCCCTCTATGTCGCTGACCGCTGGAACAATCGGATTAGAAAGATTGATTTAACCGCCTCACCAGTCAGAAGCTCGCTAATTTCAGGGGCAGGGTTGATCAATACTACGGGATCAGAAAACAATGGCTATCAGGAGGGGGTCAAATGCAGCGGTGAATTTGATACTGGGAAAGGCGCTTGTGCCTATCTCAATAATCCGGCCGGCATCGCCATTGATCCTAATAACGAGTATCTTTATCTGACTGATACCGGTAATAATCGCATTCGGAAAGTGAGAATATCAGACGGCCAAACCACTTTAATCGCCGGTTCCGGGGCGGCCGGATTCGCCGATGGCACAGGCAGTGCCGCTAAATTCAATAAGCCCTTTGGCATTACCATTGATAATGTCGGAGAATATCTTTACGTGGCTGATACCAATAACCATCGTATCCGCAGAATAAAAATCAATACCGGCGCGGTAACCACCTTAGCCGGTTCAGGTAATGCGGGATACCGGGATGCCATTGGTACCGACGCCGTATTTTCTTTTCCAGAATATGTTAAATGGGCGCCGGATGATAATTTATACGTAACCGAGGTAGGATCACATAGAATACGTTTGGTTGATACCAAAACGGCAGTTACTAAATTAATTGCTGGATCTGGCGAAAGAGGATTTAAAAATGGATCTGCTACTCAGGCAGAGTTTAATAACCTTAAGGGGTTAGCGGTTGATTTGATTGATAAAAAGCTCTATGTCGCTGATTCTTGGAATGATTTGATTCGATCTGTTGATGTTACGGGCGCTGCTCCTTACACTGATCCGGCGCCAGCTGTCGTAGGCGTGTATCCCTCCGTCCAAGAAATTGCCGGACGCTCTTCAGATACTAAGATGGTTCAAGTTAGCGGCAGTAATTTCCGTCACGGCGCTTCGGTCAAATTTGGGAGTCACCTGGCTAATAAGGTTTATGTCCAAGCGGCAAATTATTTGGCGATAGAGCTTCCCTTTGGCCAAATGTCTGGGGGATACTATGACGTAATGGTTACTAATTCAGACGGGCAGTCGGATGTTTTAGAAAGTGGATTTGAAGTTACGGTTAATGGGGTAACTCCTAAAATAGAGCATGCCATCGATGAGACCCTCCCTTTTGTCGGGAACCGGCCAGTGGTAACAGGAACCGGCTTTTTTACCCATGATGAAGAGTTTCGCGGCGGATTTTTTACGGCCGCGGCAGACCTTACTGGTGACGGCCAAGCAGAAATTGTGGTGGGTACGGATGAAGGATTTGGCCCACAGGTTAAAGTTTTTGATTCTGAAGGTAATATTGTTTCAATGTTTTTTGCTTATGCCACTTCTTTACGATCCGGAGTTAGAGTAGCGGTAGGGGATGTTAATGGTGACGGAACAAAAGAAATAATTACTGCTCCTGGTCCGGGCGGCCGGCCACACATCCGAATTTTCAATGGAGATGGGACGCTTTTTTATCCGGGGTTTTTTGCCTTGGACGGTCTTTTCCAGGGAGGAGCGTTTATAACGGCCGGAGACGTTAATGGTGACGGTAAAGACGAAATTATCGTAACTGCCGGTCCCGGCGGCGGCGCTCAAGTGACGGTGCATAATGCTGAAGGAACTATTTTAGCTAACTTTTTTGCCTATGACCAACATACTTTCCGAAAAGGCATTAAGGCTGCTACTTTGGATTTTGATAATGATGGCCGTTACGAAATTATTACCGGCCCGGTTATCGGCGCTCCGCACGTTCAGATGTTCAGTATCCAGCCCAATTTAGTTAAGCAGCTTAATCCTGGATTTTATGCCTTTGACCCGAATTATCAAGGCGGGATTTCGGTGGCCGGGGGCGATGTTAACGGAGACAGTGTGGATGATATTATTGTGGGAGTGGGAGCTGACGCTGATCCAGTCGTGCGAATTTTCAACAAAACGGCCGCCCAGATTATGCATGAATATCTGGTGTATAGTGAAACATTCAGAGGAGGAGTGAATGTGAATGCCGGTGATACCGATTCTGACGGCAAGGCCGAGCTTTTAGTGATTCCTCATTCAGAAGGGGGGGCGAATCTGCGGATAATTGACGTTGAGTAACCTTTAAATAAAAAAGGGCCTTTTAAGGAGGAAGGCTCTTTTTTAGTAGATAAACTTATTTTGGCAGAAGAAAACGCATTGGCTTTGACGCAATACTTATCTTTAATTTCTTTTTACTGGTCATTTCACCGTCTATAGTTAGAAGAGCATGTTTAGTTTCTAATATAACTGATTTGGTTTCAAAATAGTGCACTTTGTTTTTAGGTTTTTTTCTTAAAATAAAAACTTCCGAGAACGCCCGGGCCAGCTCTGAAGGTTTGGCTATTTCCAATACTAGCGTATAAAGCATTGGTTTAAGCGGATCCATTCTGTTAAGAGGTTCTCCTCCTACTCGGGGAAGTCCGCTTAATACAAAGACAGCGCTTGCTTTTATGCGGAAAGGAGCCTGATTAGGTAGCGTTAAAGTATAATGGTGTTTCTTAATTCTAAACAAGTGAAAAGGCAGTTTCAGATAATAGGCCACTGTACCAATTATCCTTTTACTCCAGCGGGGCGTGCCGTTCATTAAATCAGCATGTAATCCCGTTGTTACCCCAGTAATAAAGATTTCATTATTATTAACTTGTCCTAAGGGAATTTTCTTAGGAGAACCAAATAAGGCAGTTTTAATTGCCTTTCTTATAATTAGGGATATCTTTAAAGCTTGGGCAAAAACATTGCCCGAACCAACGGGAATAATGGCTATCGGAAGGTCAATGTTGTTGCGGTACAAAAAACGAGCAGCAAAACTGATCGTTCCGTCTCCGCCCAAAACAATCAACCGATCCACCGACTGGTCAATGATAGTTAAGGGTATATCTTCTACTTTTTGGAAAATTTGGTAGGAAATTCTTTCTTTTTCCAATTTTTTGACCAGCTTCTTTAAAGCCAATTTCTGGCGGCGCTCTATACCGGAATTGGGATTAGCCAAAATTAATACTTTTTTCACCCCGTTAGAAATTTAATGAATAAGATTTATATTAATTACTATATTTAAATTACTAAACTTATTTTTTTGTAACCCGCGTCTAGTAAATTTCTAACGGGGTTCATAACGTTATTTTAGCACATTTTGAGTAAAAAAAATCCCTGTTGGACAATGAGGTCCGACAGGGGTTAGGGTTAATAAAGGTCAATTTTGTTCGCACCATTCTCGGGCGTTCTGGAACATTTTCAGCCAGGGTGATGCCTTGAGATTTGTCTTCCAGTCTTCTGGCAAGAAAGGCCACTGCCAAGTAAGAAAGGCACGTTCTGGATGAGGCATCATGGCAAGATGCCTGCCATCTGGCGAACAAAGGGCGGTTATTCCCAGTGGGGAACCGTTAGGGTTGAAAGGATACCGCTGAGTTGGAGTTCCATCGTCATCCACAAACATAATGGGCGCCAGATTTTGCTCTAGGGTTTCAGTCCAGATCTGAGGATCAGGGAAATGCAGATGGCCTTCGCCGTGAGCAACCCAGATTCCTAAAATGGAACCTTCCATTCCTTTAAGCATAAGGGAAGGGCTTTCCTGAATTCTTACGGAGGGCCACCGGGATTCGAATTTACCAGACTGATTGCGGATAAATCGGGGCTGTTTTACTTCCTCAATTCCCTGCCAGGGAACCCAGCCCAAGAGCGCACTCAGCTGGCAGCCGTTACAGACGCCTAAAGAGAAAGTGTCCGGCCGATGGTAAAACCAGTCAAACATCTTTTTTAATTTAGGATTGAACCGGATGATTCCGGCTAATCCTTTTCCGGCATCCAATACGTCGGCGAATGAGAATCCTCCGGGGAACACTAATCCCCTGAAGCGGTCCAAGGAAACAACCCCTTTGAGTAGGTCGGTCATAGTGACATCCCAAGGTTCGAATCCTGCTAAGAAGAAAGCAGAAGTCATTTCCCGGTCGCCATTGGTTCCTTCTTCGCGCAGAATTGCCACTTTATGCTTTTTTTGCTGTTCTAGAATAGCAGGCGGAGTAGGTTCAGGAACAAAAGTCAGTTTGTAGTCAGGACCCGGACGGTCGTGGTTTTCGACCTGAATCCGGGCCAGTTCTGGATTCATCTGCTCCTGTTCCAGCCGATCACTGGTTGTTTCCCACCAGTTGAGCAAGGTAGAGAGACTAACGTTTAAAATAGTCTCACCGTAGTGATTAATCATCACTTTTTTTTCGTGGCTAGTGTTGCCGAGAATCCAACGGGGTACTCCGAACTTGGTAAGAATGACGTTAATCTCCTCTTGCCGCTCTGGCAAGAACTCAATTACTAACCTTAGCTCTTCGGAAAACAGAAGAGAAATAGCATCCTTGCTCCAAGGGAGCTCGATGGTAATTCCACAGTTTCCGGACATAGCCATTTCCGCCAGTGAAGTAATCAATCCTCCGTCGCTGACGTCATGGCCGGCCAAAATCAGTCCCTCTTCAATCAGCATTTGGACTGCCCAAAAAGCTCTGGCAAGCAGATCCGGATAATCTACATCCGGAGATTCATTTCCGATTTGACCGAACGCCTGGGCCAGTGCTGAACCACCCAGACGGCTCTTTAAAGGTGCAAGATCAAGCAGCATCAGCTTACTCTCACCGGGCCTTTTAATGTCCGGGGTTACCACATTAGTGATATCTGGGACAGGGGCGTAGGCTGAAATGACCATTTCACCCGGAGCCTTAACTGTTTCCCCGGAAACATCGGCTGCCATGGAAAGGCTGTCTTTGCCTCCGTCAGCAGCAATCGCCAGCTTGGTCATCAGATCCATTGCGGCCACTGCAGCATCGTAGAGCGAAGCACCCTCACCAGCCAGCTTGGCTGCCCACATCCAATTAACAGAACATTTGATTTGGGTAATGATTCGGGCCCAAACGATGTTGGTTAGTGCTTCGGCAACCGCCATGCGGGCTCCGGCTGCCGGATTAACCAGCATCTTAATCGGCTGTTCTCCAACGGCAATTGCTCCGCCGGTTAAACTGAAGTGACTCTGAGCAATCACCGCTACATCTGATACCGGAAGTTGCAATGGACCGCAGCACTGTTGCTGGGCGATTAAACCCGTAACACTGCGGTCAACTTTGTGCACCAAGTATCCTTTTGAGCCAACTGAAGGAAGCCGGAATATCAATTCTAACGCAGCGGGTACGGACAAATTGGCAGGCAGGTCAAGCGGTTTCAATTCTGGGGAGATTTTTTCAAGCCGGAAGGTTTTCTGCGGCATGTTGCTTAGAATCTGATTCAGATCCAAGTCGACCGGGGTTGAATCATCCCGCTCATCGTGGACCACAATTCGTCCTTCGCCGGTGATTTCCCCCAAACATTCGCAGTTGACCTTTTCCCGTTTACAGATTGTCTGGAATTCATCAAAGCGGGCTGAGTCAATTAGCAGCGCGTTGCGCTCCTGATATTCCGCTCCCCAGATTTCCAGCACTGACATGGTTTGGTCGCCCACCTGGATTTTACGGATTTCGATTCGTCCACCGGCTGGCTCCACCAGTTCAGTCAGCACGTTGCAGGGTCCGCCCGCGCCTTGGTCGTGGATGCTCAAGATAGGATTTTGATCACCCATTTCCACGCAGGCTCTTATTACCCGATTGACTTTGTTTTCCATTTCCGCATCACCGCGCTGGACTGCGTTAAAATCCAGTTCAGCGATGTTCTCGCCGGCAAGCATGGAAGAAGCAGAGCCGCCACCAAGACCGATCCGGTAGGCTGGTCCGCCGATTTGGACAATCAGCATCCCTTTTTTCGGTTCTTGCTTTTTGATATGCCGGTCGTCAATCTGACCAATGCCGCCGGTGAACATAATCGGCTTGACCCATTCTCTTCTTTCTCCGCCGGGAACTACCTGTCCAAAGGTTCTGGTATAACCCTGGATTACCGGTTCTCCAATCTTATTACCGTAGTCAGAAGCACCGTTGCTTTCCTCGATCAGAATGGTAAGCGGATCAGCAAGATTCCCAGGATACTTAAATTCGTTGTTTTCACCCGGAATGGGGAAATCGGGAATATTGAGATTTCCAGTACAGTATCCTGCTGTGCCGGCAACCATCAGTGCTCCTCGGCCGGTAGCATGAACGTCACGGATTCTGCCGCCGGTTCCGGTTTCCGCTCCAGGAAAAGGTGCCACTCCCGAAGGGAAGTTGTGGGTTTCAGCGGTAAAAATCAAATGGTAGAGGCAGAATTGAGCCACGAACGGGGAACATCTTCCTGGAAACTTAGGAATGATTGTGTTGATCGGGAATCCTCGGATCGCGCTGGAATTATCCTTGAATGCAATCAGACTGTTGGAAGGATTAGCCTTCAGAGGAGCTTTAATAATCTGGAACAGGGTTTGGGAAAGCGTGTGTCCGTTAATGACCAACTTGCCTCTGAAGAACCAATGGCGGGAATGTTCGCTGTTGGCCTGGCCAAGCTGGAAACATTCCACGTTAGTGGGATTCCGTCCAATCTTGTTTACGAATAGATCATAGTAGAACTTAAGATCCCACTCATCCATTCCCAAGCCTAGCTCATGGTTAATTTCTTCCAGTGCTTTGATTCCCTCTTCGATCAGCCGCACTTCATAAACGGATTCCGGTTCAATGCCGGTTTCAAAAGTGATGAGCGGTTCTGGGTAGGCACATTCGGTCATCCGGTCATGGTTTGTAGTCAGGAACTGAACTGAATCTACTCCGCTTGGCACTACATACCGGCGAGAGCGTTCAATCCTTGTTATCTTGATTAAGCCACAAGCATAGCAGATTGCCACGGCGTTGGTGGACCAGGCGGTCTCGAAATTCATTCGAGGGCCGACCTCGAGCAGGCGCGAATTCGAATTCGCGCTTTCACTTGAAACTAGCAGGGTGCTTTCTCCAAAACTCCCCGGCTCGAAGGTTTCGGTTAACAGCCATTTCAATACTCCCATTTCATAGGGGGTAAGCGGTTCAGTAGTCTGGATATTGAAGCAGTATTCAATATCCGGTCCTACTCTCCGGTAGAAATGTTGCAGGGCAGGCATAGCTACCCTCCTTTCTTTTGTATTTTCAAACTACTTTCTTTTCTGAAGTTTCAGTTTTAAGCAGAGTTTTTTAGCTTATCAAAATTGGGGCGATAATGCAAAAGGTTTTTCCTTTTTGCGTTTGGTTTAGTTAATGGAAAGGTTGACACAGGATGGTTTATGAGTTTAGATGTAAAAGTAGGGTTCATATAGTAATTTTGGACAAAATGACCCATCAAAGCTTTTCAACAACTATTCATTAGGTATTAGTTGTTTTTAATAATTAGTAGGAGGTCAATGAAAAAAATAGCAATAATTTGTCTAGCTATAGCAATATCTACAGTTGCTACAGTAGGCATTTCCCAATATGTCATTGCTGAAGCGAGCCGAGCCGAGGAAAGGATCACTTCTTCACATTTTTCTCAATCAGAAAATGAGTTAGGGGAGGTAATTTTAGCCGAACTACAAAATAAATTGGGAGGTAATTTGCAATACACCATCGATCAAAATACGGGCAATTTAACTTTTCTTAAAAGTCAGGGCGGGGGTATTCCGATTACCATGGCGAATAGTAGCAGTTTAAACGGAGTAGGTACCGCTAATCTGTTTATGGAAGAATATGGGGCTTTATTCGGTATCAATAATTCAGCAACAGATCTATCTATGATAAAAGAGACAACGGATGAGTTAGGAATGAAGCATATTCGTTATGGTCAGCGCTATTCAAGCGTGCCGGTTTTTGGCGGGGAGATAATTGTCCATTTGAATAATAATTTAACGGTCGCCTCGGCCAACGGCAAAGCGGTTCCTAATATATCTTTAAGGGTCTTGCCTAGCAAATTTATGATAAAATGCTAGGG